>NZ_JBYTAE010000001.1:0-155755 GCF_058787875.1 Hydrogenophaga sp. FW305-3-2-15-A-LB1
GGCCGGATATAAGAATGCAGCCCGCCAATACGGCCAACACACAAAGCGCTTGCAACTTGGGAGGCGTCCATATAAGAGCAAATCTAGGGTTAACCTTGAATTTTCTTGCCGTGGCCATCTGCCTTGTTCGGAGAAATTGAAGAAATAATCAAATAAATCAAGCATTTGTCTCCATCGATTCTAGTCGACTTGGCTCAAGTTCGGTGCATTGAGGTCTTCCTCAACCACCCAGCAGTCGGTAAAGATGGGAGCGGGAAATGCCGAGTGCCCTGGCCGCTCGTTGCTTGTTGCCACCGTGAGCCTCTACCGCCTCGCGTACCGCTTTTTGCATGTGCTGCGTCATGGTCAGTGGGTTCTCCAAAGGCACCGCCATGGCCAGCGCTGGGGCATGAACGCGCGGCTGCCGGCTGGCGCCATGGCGTTCGAAATGGCGGCGCTCCAGCGTCTGCCGCGCCGAGAAGACCAGGGCCTCCTCAATGCGCTGGCGCAGCTGGCGCACGTTGCCGGGCCAGGCTTGCTGGGCCAGAAACGGGGCAACTTCGGGGTGGACTTCTGGCACTTCCCAGCGATTGCGAGCGCAGAACTGCTGAATAAAGTGGGTCAGGAGTTCCGGAATGTCTTCCAGCCGCTCGGACAGACCGGGAACGTGCAGCGTCACGCCGGCAAGGCGGTAGAACAGATCGAGGCGGAACTGTCCCAAAGCGACGAGGTCGTCCATTTTCCGGTGGGTGGCGGCCACCAGCCGGAAGTCGACCTTGCGGGAGCGGTGCTCACCCAGCCGCTCGACTGTGTAGTCCTCGAGCACCCGCAGCAGCTTCACCTGGATGTCTGCAGAAATGTCGCCGATCTCGTCCAGGAACACGGTGCTCTTGTCGGCGAGTTCGAATTTCCCGATACGCCCCTGTTTGTGGCTGCCCGTGAAACTGCCTGGCGCGTAGCCGAACAGTTCCGCTTCCAGCAGGCTCGCCGGCAAGGCGGCAAGGTTCAGCGAGACCATCTGCTGTTTCCGACGGGGGCTCAAGTCATGCAAGGCCTGCGCCACCAGCTCTTTGCCGACACCGCTCTCGCCAAGGATCAGCACGGGAACGTCGAGTTCGGCGACGACCCGGATTTCCTTCTTCAGGTCGAGCATCGGTGCGCTGTTCCCGACGAGCCGGCCCAGTGACTCCGGTTCGGGCGCCATCACGCCCAGGGTTCGCTGGTAGCGCGTGACTTCGTTCTGCAGGCGCGATACCTCACGGTACATGCGCTGCACGACCTCGGGCCCCTTGAACAAGGTCCGTCCCACGACACCCACGACCGCTCCTCCGACCCGGATCGGGATCCGGCTGACGATGCGGGTGGCCACGCCGTCCGCGGAATAAGGTTGTCCGATCTCCGCGACGCCGGAAGCGGCAACTTCCGCCATGCGCGAGTTGGGAATGATCTGGTGCGCGGGCCGGCCAACTGCCTCACCCGAGCGCAGGCCCAGCCAGCGCTCGTGTGTCGGGCTGATGTAGCGCATGATGCCGCCACAATCGACGACCGAGATGGCGTCGTGCGGGCTGGTCAGAATATGGTTCAGGACCGGTGCTGCGAACGGCACTGTGGCTATGAAACGCATCAATGCGTCATCTTCTCCCGCGGGCTTGATGAGCATTACCTGAGCAGAGTCCACCAGCCAGACCACGACGATCAATGGGGTGGCGCCTTCGGTGGCGAACAGGCCCGCGTCAAGGCCGCGCTGCAGCCACTTTTCCAGCTCGGGGAGAACCTGCCGGCGGATGGATGCCAAGCACGCGGTGCCATGCAATTGCTCCTGGCCGGTTTCCAGATCGCGCATCCAGATGCCCACGGACTCCCTTGCGCTTGCAATGTCTTCATGAGAGACGCTATTCATTGATGCATTCATACGGGACATACCAGTGTCGTCATTGAGGACGTATTTTAGCCGAGAAGGCGATTTTGGGGATGCCAGACTGATGGCACAGACTTTGCACATACACCCCTGTCATCTGCCCCTGCTTGGCGCATTCGCAACAGGAGGGAGCTATCCACCACGACAAAAGGAGACGATATGAATCCCTTGCGCAGACACATTTGCGTTGCATCTCTGCTGCTGACGGCCGCAGGTTCGTCAATGGCCCAGGAGTTCCCCACTCGCCCGATCACGCTCGTCGTGCCGTACAGCGCCGGCCCCACGGATGCGCAGTACCGCAAGTTGGCCGAGCTGGCGTCCCGTAGCCTGGGGCAATCCATCGTCATCGAGAACAAGCCTGGCGGCAACGGCACCATCGGCCCCGTCCAGATGGCCCGCCTAGCAAAGCCCGACGGCTACACCGTCGCCGCCAGCACGGTGTCCCTGCTGCGCCAGCCGCACATGCAGCCAGTGGACTGGAACCCGCTCAACGAATTCACCTGGATCATCGGCCTGGGCGGCTACACCTTCGCGATTGCCGTGCGGGACGACTCGCCGCTCAAGTCCTTGAAGGACATGATCGTCTGGGCCAAGGCAAACCCGGGGCAGCTTACCTATGGCACCCCCGGTCAGGGCTCATCCTTGCATCTGCTGATGGAAGCGCTGGCTCACCAGGCGGGCTTTCAGGCGGTGCACGTGCCATTCAAGGGCGGTGGCGAAACCACCACGGCCATGCTGGGCGGCCATGTGATGGTCACGCTCAACAACGTCGGCAGCGTGATCACCCAGGCCGAGGCGCGCAAGGTGCGGATCCTCAACATCTTCGACGCGGAGCGCCTGTCCCGCCTGCCCGATGTGCCCACCTCGAAAGAGCTGGGCTACGACATCATCTATTCATCGCCCTACGGCTTGGTGGGACCGCGCAATATGCCGGGTGCAGTGGTCAAGCGGCTGCACGACGCCTTCAAGACCGCGATGGAGACGCCGGACAACAAGGCCCTCCTCGATAACCTGTATCAGGTCCCCTGGTATCGCTCGACCGAGCAATACACGAAATGGACCGTTGAGGCGTACCAGCAGGAGCGCCGCTTCGTCGAGCGAGCCGGCCTGCTCAAGCAACCCTGAGAGACGCGGAAATCTGATGAGCAGGCAAGTGACCATCGTCGGCGCCGCCGGCATCCCCTGTGGTCGGGTGCAGACCGCACCCGGCCTCGACCTCCAGGTGCTGGAACATGAGGTCCTGGCCGCCTGCGTGCTTGAGGCCGTCGGCCAGGCGGGCGTGAGCAAGGAGTCCATCGACGCCATGGTGCTGTGCCACCCGCGGCCCTACACCCAGCAGCTCTACTTCGGCACCTTTATGGCCAACTACCTGCGCCTGCCGAGCAATGGCGTGGTGATGGAGGTGGTGGGCAACGGCATGACCGGGGGACTCGCGTTCGACCAGGCGGCGCAGATGATCGAGACCGGGCGCGCGGACGTGGCGCTGGCACTCGGCGTGAACTTCGAGACCGCCATCGGCAGCGCTGAGCACATGAACCGCTCGATGCGCGCCACTGGCGACGTCGCCTTCCACACGCCATTCGGCTTCACGCCGATCTCGTGGTACGCGATGGACGCGATGCGCTACATGCACGAAACCGGCGCCACGCGGGCCGAGATCGCCAGCGTGACGGTGAAGAATCGCCGCCACGCGGCGCTGAACCCACTGGCCCAGTACCAGGAGTTGGTGACGCTGGAGGAGGTGCTCGCACAGCGCCCCATCGTCGAACCCTTCGGACTGTACGAGGTGCCGCCCCGGTCCGACGGCGCCGCCTGCATCGTGCTGGCCAGCGAAGAGGTGGCGCGCGCGCTGGGCAAGCCGTACGCACGCGTGATCGGACGCGGCTTTCATCACGAAGGCGCTCACCAGATATCCGAAGTGCCGACCGACATGATTGCCTTCAACGCGGCGGTGCGCGCCGGCGGCCAGGCCTATCGAGCTGCAGGCCTTCAGGCCGACGACATCGACGTCGCGGAGTTGTATGCGCCCTGCACCATCGTGGAGGTCCTTGTCAGCGAAGCCCTGGGCCTGACGCCGCGCGGGCGCGGCGCCGCGCAGGCGGCGGCCGGCGAAACCGCCCTGGGTGGGCGCATTCCCATCTGCACCTCGGGTGGTCTGATCGCGCGCGGACACCCGCCCTTCATCACGCCCCTTTATTCCTATCTGGAATTGTTCGAGCAGCTGACCCGACGCGCGGGTGCGCGCCAGGTGCCAGACGCCGCCATTGCCATGGCCGCCTGCGAACTGGGCAACTACAACGCAGCGCTGGTGCACATCCTGGAGGCCGCCGCATGAGCGATGCCGCACAAATGCCCGCCATGCCGCGCCTGCCGATGGCTGGCACGCGCCCCTACCCTCCGGCGCAGTCGAGCTTCACCAGCGCGTTTTGGCGCGGGCTCGACGAGGGCCGCTTCATGGCCACACACTGCACGGCCTGCGATCGCCTGTCCTTTCCCCCCAAGCCTTTCTGCCCTCACTGCTGGCACCGCAGCGTGCAGTGGCGGGCCATCGAACCGCGTGGCGTGGTCTATTCCGCCACCACCATCCATGCGGCCCCCAAGGTGTTCGGGGCCGAGGCACCGTATCAGGTCGGCATCATCGACCTGCGGGCCGGCCTGCGCATTGCGACGCGCCTGTTGGGTGACACGCCCACCGCCCGACTCCTTGACCGCGAGGTCGAACTGGCGGTGCTGACTTACGAGGACGGCCCGTTGTTTGCCGCCCGCCTTATCGACCCCCTTTGACACCAACGCTCCCATGCCTTCTGCCCAACGGCGCCTGTACGCGCCGCACGAACTGCACCGTCTGATTGCTCCGCGCAGCATCGCCATCGTCGGCGCCAGCGCCAAACCCGGCTCATTTTCCAACCGCACGTTGGAGAACCTGGCCCACTATCAGAGCGACATCCACCTAGTAAACCCACGCTACGACGAACTGGCCGGGCGGCCTTGCCACGCCAGCCTGAAGGCCCTGCCGGCTGCGCCCGACTGCGTCGTCATTGCCTTGCCCTGGCAAGCCGCGCTGGATGCGGTGCGCGAGGCGGCCGATGCCGGCGCCGGCGGCGCCATCGTTTACGCCTCGGGCTTCAGCGAAACAGGCCTGTCCGAACGCATCGTCTTGCAGGACGCGATGGCCGACATCGCGCGCGACAGCGGCCTTCGCATCCTCGGGCCCAATTGCCTGGGCATCGCCCACGTGGCCCTCGGCGCGGGCCTGCTGTTCCAGATGGGGTATGCGCAACTGCCGAAACCACCGGGCCGCGTGGGCCTGGTCAGCCAGTCCGGCGCTTTGGGCTACGCCTTGCTGCAGGGCGCCCACAACGGCATGGCCTACACGCACCTGCTGACGGCAGGCAATTCCTGCGACGTCGACGTCCTGGACCTGGCCCACTACCTGGTGCAGGACCCCGACTGCCGCAGCGTGGCTTGCGTGTTCGAAGCGGCCGGTGACGCCGAACGCCTGCAGGCGCTGGCCGACGCCGCGCGCGAGCGGGGCAAGCCGGTGATCGTCTACAAGACCGCGGTGGGCGAAGCCGCGGCGGCGGCGGCGCAATCGCACACAGGCAGCCTGGCGGGCTCGTCGCAGGCCTTCGAGGCGGCGATGCGGCGCGGCGGCTTCGTGCGGGCACATTCACTCGCCGAACTGACTGAAATGGCGGACTTCTTCGCCAAGGCGCCGGCCCCGGTGGCACCGGGGGTGGCGGTGATGGCCACATCCGGGGGCGCCGCCATCATGTGCGCGGACGCAGGCGCCAACCATGGCATCGATCTGCCGCAACCCCATGCCGAGGCGCAAGCGGTGCTGGACGCCACCGTGCCGGAGTTCGGCTCGCCGCACAACCCGTGTGACATCACCGGCCAGGTGCTCAACAGCCCCGAGGCGTTCGAGGCCTGCGCGCGCGCGATGTTGCGTGACGACCACTACGGTGTGCTGGTGCTGCCGCAGGTCACGGCGGGACAGGTCATCGCTGACAAGCGCTGCCCGGTGGTGTCGGCACTGGCGCGCGAGGCCGGCAAGCCCGTGTGCATCGTCTGGCTGCCCCACTGGCTGGAAGGCCCGGGCGCGATCACCTACATGCGCGACGAGCGCATCGGCTTCTTCCGCGACACCGAACGCTGCTTTCGCACGCTGGCAGCCTGGCAGGACTGGCATCGCTGGCGCGATACGCCACGGCCCACGCACGCCGTGGGGGCGCCAGCCGGCGCGCCATCGCCCGCGCTTGCCTTGCTTCGGCAGCAACCGCAGGTGATCACCGAGCAGGTGGCGAAACAACTGGTGGCGCTGTACGGCCTGCCCGTTGTGCAGGAGCGGGTGGCGGCCAGCGTGCGAGAGGTGGAGCAACAGGCCAGGGGGATGCCGCTTCCTCTCGTGCTGAAGTACGACGCCCCCGGCATCGCGCACAAGACCGAGCTGGGCCTGGTTCGGGTGAGCCTGGCGAGCGCCGACGAGGTATCGCGGGCGGCTCACCAGATGCTGGCGTCCCTGAGCGAACATGCGCCCGGCGCGGGCCCTGGCCGCTTCTTGTTGCAACCGATGGAGAAGGGGGATTTCGAACTCGTGCTGGGCATGAAGCGCGACCCAGTCTTCGGCCCCCTCGTGATGGTGGGCCTGGGTGGCGTGCTGATCGAGATGTTTGGCGACGTCGCGACCGAGCTGGCGCCGGTCGACCCGTCGCAGGCGGCCGCGATGCTGCGGCGACTGAAGGTCTACCCGCTGCTCCAGGGCTATCGCGGCAATCCGGGCGTCGACCTCGATGCCCTGGCCGATCTGGTGGCGCGTTTCTCGCGCATGTGCATGGACCTGTGCAACGACGTCGACGAAATCGACCTCAACCCCGTGATGGCGCGCGGCAATCGCTTTGTCGCGGTGGACGCCCTGATCGTGCGCCGGCCGACATAGCCCCTCATCAAAGAACATAAAAAGGACATGCCCATGGGATGGTTTTTTGAAGATTTCGACCCGCAGGCCACTCCCGTCGTCACGCCGGAGAAAACCATCAGCGAAACCGACGTCCTGGCCTTCGCGGCGCTGTCGGGAGATGACAACCCCCTGCACACCGACGCCCACTACGCCGAGCGCTCGCCCCTCGGTCAGCGGGTGGCGCACGGCCTGCTGGTGCTCTCGGTGGCGACCGGTCTATCGGCCAAGGCCGGGCAGTTGCAGGGCACTGCGCTCGCCTTCCTGGGCATGGAGGACTGGCGGTTCCTGGCCCCGGTGTTTTTCGGCGACTGCATCCGCCTGCGCTGGAGCGTTACCGAGAAGCGGCTGACCTCGAACGGCCAGGCCGGGGTGGTGAAGCGCCGCATGGAAATCCTCAATCAGCGTGACGAGGTGGTTCAGTCCGGCCTGTTCGCGACCCTGGTGCGCACCCGCGCCTAAACCCATTTCACTACTGGAGACACACCGCCATGGCGCGACAAGACTGGAACACCTTCGGCTTCACCGAGCAGCAATGCATGATTCGCGACTCGGTGCTGGACCTGCTGCAGGCCAAGCTGCCTGTGGAAAAAATCCGCGAACTCGACCGCGCGGGTGAATTCCCCTTCGAGGCCTACCAGGCGCTGGCCGACGCTGGTTGGATGAGCCTGCCATTCAGCGAGGCCGAGGGCGGCTCGGGCGGCTCGCACAAGGACCTCGCGGTGCTGGTGGAGGCCATGGCCTACCACTACGCCAGCGTGGCCACGGCCTATCTGACCGCAGTCATTTACGCCGGCCAGCACATCGCCCTGCACGGCAGCGAGCAGCTCAAGCGCACGTACCTGCCCGGCATCATGGACGGCCGCCTGCGCATGGCTATCGCGCTGACCGAACCAGGCGCGGGATCCGACGCAGCGGCGATCGCCACCAAGGCCGAGCGACGTGGCGAGCGCTACGTGGTCAACGGCCAGAAGCTCTACATCACCTGTGCCCACGTGGCAAACCACCTGGTCACAGCGGTGCGCACCGGACCGTCGGGAGACCCCCAGTTCGCTGGGCACAAGGGCATCAGCATGCTGCTCATCCCGGCCGACGCGCCGGGCGTCACCATCCGCATGCTCGACACCCTGGGCCGCCGCACCACCCGCGCCAACGAGGTCTTCTTCGACAACGTGGAAGTGCCAGCGGAGAACCTCATCGGCGCAGAGAATAAAGGCTGGCGCGGCCTGATGAAGTGCTTGAACATGGAACGCCTGTGCTTGGCTGCGGCCGGCGCCGGCAACACGCAGCACGTGATCGACTACGCCAAGGACTACGCGACGCAGCGCGTGCAGTTCGGCCAGCCAATCACCCAGTTCCAAGCGATAGCGCACAAGTTCGCCGACATGCGCATCAAGGCCGAGACCACGCGCCTGATGACATACCGCGTGGCGGAGATGCTGGATGCCGGTGTCGAGCCGCGAATCGAGACCGCGATGGCCAAGGTGGTGTCGACCGACAACGACTTCGACTGCGCCAACCTGGGCATGCAGATCATGGGCGGGGCCGGCTACATGATGGAGCACGACATGCAGCGCTTCTTCCGAGACTCGCGCATCGGCCCCGTGGGCGGCGGGGCCAACGAGATCCAGCGCAACATCATTGCCCAACTGATGGGCCTTTGATGACCAACGAGACCACAAGCATGGAAAAGATCGAGTGTGATGTGCTGGTTGCCGGCTCCGGCGCCGCCGGTTTGACGGCGGCTTTCACCGCGGCGGACAGCGGGCTGGATGTCATCGTGGCGGAAAAAGAGCCGGTGTTCGGCGGCACCACGGCCTACTCCGCGGGGGTGATCTGGATTCCCGGCAACAGCCTGGCCAGGCAGGCCGGCTTGAAGGACTCTCCCGAGGACGCCTTGACCTACATGAAGGAAGAAGCTGGTGAGTTCTTCGATGAACCCAAGGCCCGCGCGTTCGTCGAGAACGCACCCCGGATGCTGGACCACATGCTGGCGCGCAGCCATGTGCGCTACCAGCTGATTCCGAACTGGGCCGACTACCACCCCCTGCGTCCCGGCGCATCGAGTGGCGGGCGCTCCCTGTTGCCGGAGCCCTTCGATGGCCGCCGGCTGGGCCAGCGCTTTCGGGAACTGCGGGTCCCGATCACAACCATGATGCTGTTCGGCGGCATGTCCGTCTCGCGCTCGGACATCCCTCACCTCTTCAATGCCACACGCTCCCTGCGCTCGGGTGTTCACGTCCTGTGCATGCTCGCTCGTTACGCGCGCGATCGCCTGAGCTGGCCGAGGGGCACCGCCATCGCCAATGGCAACGCGCTCGTGGCGCGCCTGGCGCTGTCGCTGTTCGAGAAGGGTGTGCCGCTCTGGACGGGCTCACCCTTGGTGCGCCTAATCGAACAGGACGGCCGGGTGAGCGGCGGCCTGGTGCGCCGCGACGGCCGCACCGTCGAGGTGGTCGCTCGCAAGGGCGTTATCCTGGCCAGCGGCGGCTTCCCCCGCAACGACGCGTGGCGCCGCGAGCGCTACCCGCACGTGGCCCAGGGCAAGAACCACGTCAGCCTGGCCCCACCCGGCAACACCGGTGACGGGGCGCAACTGGCACAGGCACATGGTGCGGGGTTTTCCAAGGGGGCCTCCAATCCCGCGGCCTGGACGCCCGTGTCCAATCTGCCCAACGGCGACGGCACGTTCACGCCATACCCCCACTTCATCGATCGCTGCAAGCCCGGTTTCATCGCGGTGGACCGCCGGGGCCAGCGCTTCGCGAACGAAGCGGACTCTTACCACGATTTCGTCCCCGCCATGGTGAAGGCCTGTGCGAACGATGCCCGCGTCGAGGCGTTCCTGATCTGCGACCACGCCACGATCCGCCGCTACGGCATGGGCGTGGTGCCGCCCTTTCCCATGCCGATCACGCGCTACGTCGACCGCGGGTACCTGATCCGGGGCGACACCCTGGCCGGGCTGGCGAGTCAACTCGGCATCGAACCCGCGGCCCTGGACAGCACCGTGAAGCGCTACAACGGGTTCGCCCGTGACGGCAAGGACCTCGATTTCGGCAAGGGCTCCAACGTCTACAACCATTTCGGCGGCGATCCCTCCTGCAAGCCCAATCCCAACCTGGCGCCTATCGAGCGGGGACCGTTTTACGCGGTGCGCCTGGAACCCAGCGACCTGGGGACGTTCCAGGGACTTCAGACCGATGAGCACGCGCGCGTGCTGCGCGCGACGGACGGCACGCCGATCCAGGGCCTGTATGCCGTGGGCAACGACATGGCCAGCGTCATGGGCGGAGCCTACCCGGGGGCAGGCATCACGATCGGCCCGGCCATGACCTTCGCTTACATCGCGGCCAGACACTTGGACACCTGAACTTGCCCGTGCGCATGTTCTTCCACAGGTCCATCGCTGCGGCCAGATACGCCGGTCCATGAACGAATGGCGCTCAAGAACCGAACAGGCAATGCACCGAACTTAACCATGGTAAGAAAATTCAGGGTTAATCCGAATAGAACTTACCTTGGCGCGCCGGTCATCGCAAACGCGCGTAAGTGCTTGAAAGCAAAGAGGTGGCTGACCCTTGCCTTGACCGATAGGAGGGTTGGTTACGAAGCATCCAAACCATCTTTCCTTAGGCTAGCCACCATGGGTCGTAAAATGCGAGCCGATTTGCATCAACGCCGCAGCCGCCTTGCGCCGCGCTCAGGATCGACCGGTGCAGTGGAGTTCTTCAACGTACTGACCAGCGAGGAACTGCTGCAGGCCACAGAAGCGCTGCGGCCCGAACACCGTGAACGGCCATACGCGCCCACAGTTACGCTGTCCATGTTCATGCGCCAGACACTGGGGGCCGATGGCTCGTGTCAATGGCATCTTGCCATAACCGACCGGCGCAACGATTGCCACGATCCGATCATGCATTGACAAGGGCTCAATCGCCCGCCGCGCAACCGTGGCCGTGGTCAGGTCAGGGGGCGCCCCCTCGACTACCGCCTGGGAGGACGACGCAGCGAAATGGGGCCAGCGAAATGTCGCTTTTGGATGGGTCATTTCCTCAGATGGCACGCGAAGACGCGTGTTTCACGCTTGAAGTCCGGCCGCCCGGAATCGCGGCAGCGACACACCGCCCCC
This sequence comes from Hydrogenophaga sp. FW305-3-2-15-A-LB1, assembly GCF_058787875.1. Taxonomy (NCBI): domain Bacteria; kingdom Pseudomonadati; phylum Pseudomonadota; class Betaproteobacteria; order Burkholderiales; family Comamonadaceae; genus Hydrogenophaga; species Hydrogenophaga sp. FW305-3-2-15-A-LB1. The sequence continues at coordinate 10,987 of NZ_JBYTAE010000001.1, forward strand.
GACGGGCTCGCAAACCAGCTCGACAGCCATGTCGAAGGTGACCACCGAAGGATCTGGACCGACGAAGGCGCTGATCATCCGCGGACCTTCTTCGAGTTCTACCAGCAGCACGGCATAGGGCGTGTCCTGCTTGAAGGCCGGGCCGGGCGCCCGGTGGACCACGCTGAACGAATACACCTTGGCGCGACCGCTGGCGGCGCGGTGATCAAGGCGCTCGCTACCGCACTCACGGCAGATCGCCTGTTGGTAGAGCTGCACGTGGCCGCACGCAAGGCAGTGCTGCAGCAGCAGCTCGCCTTCCTGAATGCCGCGCCAATAGATTTCCGAATCCGCATCCGGCATCGGCTGCGGCTTGAGGTGGGCGTCTTTTGGGTTGATCACAGCGTGGCCTCCGTTCCCAGGATGGTGGTGGCGTTGGTCGCAAAACCGGCGCCCAGGCTGTGCACCATGCCAAGTTCAGCACCCGCGACCTGGCGTTCACCGCAGCTTCCGCGCAGCTGGTTGACGACCTCATAGAAATGAAACAGCGAGCCCGGCATGCCCGAGTGCGCAAACGACAGCAGGCCGCCATGGGTGTTGCAGGGGATGGCTCCGCCGTAGGTGATCTGCCCGTCCTCGACGAAGCGCCCACCTTCGCCCTTGGGGCAGAACCCGAGGTCCTCCAGCATCATGATCACCGTGCCGGTGAAGCAGTCATAGACCCCGGCCACGTCGATGTCCTTCGGCCCGCAGCCCGCCATGGCGTAGGCCCTGGCGCTCGACTGCACCGCGCCCGTGGTGGTCAGCGAGGGCATCAGGAAGATGTGCTCGTGCGTGTAGCATTCGCCGCCGCCGAGGATGTAAATGGGCTTGGCAATTCCCAGCGCCCTGGCGCGCTCGGCCGACGTGACGATGAAGGCTGCTGCGCCGTCGGAGATGAGAGAGCAGTCGAGCTTGTGGTAAGGCGTTGTCACCCAGCCGGAATTCAGCACGTCATCGACGCTCAGCGGATCGGTCATCTGCGCCCCCGGCGTGCGGCGTGCGTGTTCGCGGTGGATCACCGCCACCTTGGCAAACTGCTCGGAGGTGGTGCCGAACTCTTTCATGTGCCGATGCGCGGTCATGGCGAAGGTGTTGGCCACGGGAATGCCGAAGGGCATTTCGTATTGCTGGTCCCGGCTTTCGGTCATCGAGCGCAGGGCAAGGTCGGGGGACAGACCGGTCAGCAGGCTGTCGCCCCCCACCACCAGCACCGTCTCGGCCAGGCCGCCGGCAATGGCGGCGGCGGCGATGTTGAACATGGTGGCCGCCGTGGCGCCGGAGACCTGCAGCGTGTTGGAAAACGTTGGCTGGATGCCCAGGTATTCGCTGAAAGCCACGCTGAAGCGGTGGAACGGCGAGGCAAAGGCGGAGCTTGAGAGCACGCCATCGACCTCGTGCTTGCCGATGCCGGCCTCGGCCAGCGCCTTGCCCGCTGCGTCGGCGGCCAGCGCGAGCGCGCTCTTGCCCGGCACGCGGCCGACGGCGGAAATGCCCGCACCGATGATCGCGGTTTTACCGCGAAGCGTATGCGACGAGGGTGCGGATTTGATGTTTGCCATAACTGGGTTCGTGGGTCGGAGTGGGCTCAGGCAGCCGCGGGGCGCAGGTGCTTGCGCAGTTCTGCCTTCAGGATTTTTCCTACCGGGTTGCGCGGGATGGCGTCAAGGTACTCGATGCGCTCGGGCAGCTTGTAAGCCGCCACGCCGATCTGCTTCAGGTGGCCGACGATATCCTCCAGCGCCGGCGGCTGGGCCTTGTCCTTCGGAACGACGAAGATACAGGTCTTCTCGCCCATGATCTCGTCGGGCACCGCCACCGCCGCCACCTCCTGCACGCCGGGATGGGTGAGAACCAGGTTCTCGACCTCGGCTGCGCTAACGTTGAAGCCACCGCGAATGATGATGTCTTTCTTGCGGTCAAAGAAACCGATGTGGTGAACGTCCCGCACGATGAAAAAGTCACCTGTGCGGCAAAAGCCGTCGGGGGTGAACGTGCTTATCGCCAGGTCCGGCCGCTGGTAATAGCCAGCAAACACATTGGGTCCGCGGTAGACCAGCTCGCCCACCTGGCCGGGCTGCGTGCATTCTGCACCGCTCTCATCGAGCAGCTTCATCTCTACACCCTGGATGTCCGAGGGCCACTCGACGCCCGGGCGACCCCACCACGGAAAGTGATCTGCCCGCTTGGCGAAATCGGGCACGTCTCGCGCCCCTGCAAACACCGCGGTGCCTTCGGTCTGTCCCCAGGCGTGCAGGATTTCGATGTTCCAGCGCCGCTTGAACTCCTCCATGCTCCAGCGCGAGGGTTGCGCCGAACCCGAGGCGATGCAGCGCACGCTGGAGAAGTCAAGCTGATCGACGTTGGGCAACTTGAGGATCATGTTCAGCAGGGCAGGCACCAGCAGGGTGAAATGCACCTGGTCATGCATCAACTGCTTGAGAAGCAGCGGCATGTTCAGCGGGTGATGCAAGAGCGTCGTGCCCCCGATGGCCAGCGAAGCCAGCCAGGTCGCCACACCGGTCATGTTGACCACCGGCGCGGTCGCCAGCACCCGGTCCCCTTCGTGCAGCCCGGCCGTCAGCGGGATCAGGTTCATCTGAAAGAGCCAGTTGTTGTGAGACATCGGGCAGCCCTTGGAAAGGGCTTCGGTGCCGGACGACCAGCATAGGCTGAAAATGTCGTTGGCGTCGACACCGATGGCGTCGAGCCTGGCCACGTCGGCCGCACCACGCGCCATCTCGGCAATACGCTCGATCGGCAGCGCGACAAATCCGGTCTTCTCGGCGATGGCGAGTTGATCGGCACCCTTGAAATCGCGCATCCCGAAGAAGAAGCGCGCCTCGGTGAGTTTCTTGACATTCTGGAACTCGTTGTCGCGCCACTGAATCGGCATCGGCGAGAGCACGCCGCCGGCGCGGCTGACCGCAAGAAACATGGCAACCAGTTCCCATACGTTGGGCAGTTGCACGACGACGATTTCATCCTTGCGCAAACCCATGTCCAGCAGCCCGGTCGCGATGGCGTCGACGGCCGCGGCGAACTCCCGATAGCTCAGGTTCTGTGCTGCTGTTCCGGTCAGATCAGGCCGATCAGCCGGGTCGACCACGGCGGGCCGCTCCGGCGCCTTGGCCGCCGTCTCGCGCAGCAAATCGAGCAGGGTGCGCCGGCCCCAGTGGCCGCTTTCGGTGTAACGCTTCAAGGTCTCAGCAGTGTGCAGAATCATCGCTCGGCTCCTTTGGGTGTGCTTGTCGGAATGAATCAAAGGTTCAATCGCTGGCGCGTGAGCTCAGCGAGCCGCGTCGAAACCATGGAAGCTGGAAAACGTCTCCACATCGGTTCGTTCGGTGATGAAGGCGTTCTCCGGGGCCGACAGGTCCTCGTGTCCCAGGGCGATGCCGCAAGCGAGGATTTCGTGGTCGCTGATAGGCAGTTGGGCACGCGCCACTTTGTGGTACCAAGCAAGCGCCGCCTGCGCACAGGTGTGCAGGCCCTGTGCGCGGGCGGCCACCAGAATGTTCTGGATGAACATGCCCAGATCCATGAAGCTGCCGGTGTTCAGGCGGCGATCGAGCGTGACGAGCAGGCCCACCGGCGCGTCGAAGAACAGGTAGTTGCGCAGCATCTGATGCGCGCGCGCCGCCGCATCGTCGCGGGCGATGCCCAGGCTGGCATACAGGCCAAAACCGCAGCGCCGCCGACGATCCAGGTAGGGCTCGACCCAGGTGGTGGGGTAGTAGGCGTATTCAGGCTGGTGGCGGTCTGGCTCGTGCGTGGCCGCCTCAATGAAGGCATCGCACAGACGCTGCCGGGACTCGCCCGCCACCGCATACACCTTCCACGGCTGCACGTTGTTGCCACTCGGGGCTCGCGCCGCCACGTTCAAAATGTGCTGCACAACCGAGGAAGGAACGGACGTGGGTAGAAACCGCCTGACCGATTTTCGACTGCGAATCGCTTCATCAACATGCACGGACGGACTGCCTTTCTGACTGCGTAGAGCTACGGAGAAGAAACGACGCGGTGAGACTTGCACCGCTGGACTCCCATACGACGTTCGGATAGGATGGCAGCATGAATTCTACCAAACAACCGTTTGAATGGAAGCCCGCTCCTGAACTGATGGCGCGGTCCAACCTGACCGCCTTCTTGCACAAAGTGGGCGAATCGAGCTTCGAGAACCTGAGCGCTCGCGCCGATGCCGATCCGGCCTGGTTGATGCAAGAGGTGTTCGAGTTTTGCGACATGCGCTTCTATCAACCTTACACGCAGATGCTTGACACCTCGCGCGGCATCGAGTGGGCGCGCTGGTGTGTCGGCGGTACCACCAACATCGTGCTGAACTGCCTGGACCGGCACCGCGGAACGCCGGTGTGGGACCAGCCTTTCCTGGTGTGGGAGGGCGAAGACCCGAAAAACCGCAAGTCCTTGAGTTACCGCGAGTTTGATGCCGAGGTTTGCCGCCTGGCCGGAGCGTTGCAGTCGCTGGGCATTGCTCGGGGCGACAGGGTCGGCCTGTACATGCCCAACCTGCCGGAGACCTTTGTCGCGTTCTTTGCGGTCCTGAAGATCGGCGCCGTGTTGATGCCCTTGTTTTCGGGCTTCGGGCCGCAACCCATTGTCGCCCGTTTGAACGACGGACAAGCCAAGGCGGTGCTGACGGTGGATGGCACCTGGAGACGCGGCACCCCCGGCGTCATGAAGTCGGTGCTGGACGAAGCTCTGCGCGAGGTACCCAGCGTGCAGCACGTGGTGGTGCTGCGCCACCTGGGTGAAGCGTCCCCATGCCCGATGACGCCGGAACGCGACCACGACTGGGCCAGCCTGGTCGCCGCCCAACCCCGTGACATGCCGACCGCCGAGATGGCCGCCGAGGCACCCGCCGTATTGCTCTACACCTCGGGCACCACCGGCAAGCCCAAGGGCTGCATCTGGACCCACGTGAGTTTCCTGGGCTCGATGGTCACGCGCGACATGCACATCTGCGCCGATTTCAAGCAGAGCGACCGCTTCTTCTTCATGAGCGACATGGGCTGGATGGTGGGTGCCATGTGCGCCTGCATCCCGAGCTATTTCGGCGGCAGCCTGCTGGTGGCCGAAGGCACGCCCGACTACCCCGACACAGGACGCTTCTGGCGTCTGGTGCAGGATCACAAAGTCACCTATCTGGGTGTCGCGCCCACGCTGATCCGCAGCCTGATGCGCTACGGCGACACAGAGGTCGAAAGCTACGACTTGTCTGCATTGCGCATCACCTGCTCCGGTGGCGAGGCATGGACCGAGGCGCCCTGGCGCTGGTTCTTCAAGCACATCTGCAAAGAGCGTCTGCCGTTGCTCAACATTGTCGGCGGCACCGAGGTGGGCGGCTGCAACTTCACCGGCACCCTGCACCACCCCTTGCGACCAGGCTCGTTCGGCGCGCGCGGGCTTGGCGCCGGGGTCGACATCGTGAACGACAACGGTCAGCCGGTCGGCGCGGGCCAGGTCGGCGAGTTGGTGCTGCGCAACCCCAACATCGGCTTCACCAAGAGCCTGTGGCGCGACGACGAGCGCTACCTCGACAGCTACTGGCGCACGCTGCCCGGCGTCTGGGTGCATGGCGACTTTGCGATGCACGATGCGGACGGCTTGTTCTACATCCTCGGCCGCAGCGACGACACGATCAAGGTCTCAGGCAAGCGCACCGGCCCGTCGGAGATTGAAACCCTGCTCACCGGCACCGGCAAGGTGTCAGAGGCGGCAGTGATCGGCGTGCCCGACGAGATCAAGGGCTCGGCCATCGTCTGCGTCTGCGTGCCCATGCCCGGCGTGGCGGCGGACGCGGCGCTGCAAGCTGAACTGTCTCAAGCGGTTGTCCATGGCATGGGCGCCTCCTACCGACCCAGACAGGTGCTGCTGGTCAGCGACCTGCCCAAAACACGCAACATGAAAATCATGCGTCGCGTCGTGCGGGCCGTGTACCGGGGCGACGGTCCGGGCGACCTGTCCTCGCTGGTCAACCCGGAGGCGGTGACCGAGCTGCAGGGCAAGCTGGCAGGGTAGTGGCTGGGCTGGCGAGGCCGCTCGCCCGCTAAACCGACCGTACAAAATCGGCAATAGACGCGTCTGAAGCCAGCACGCTATTGCCGATCAATGCGTTCCAGTGCGCTTCCGAGCCATGGGCAATGCGCCATTCATGCAAACGCCGGGTCAGCAATTGCAGATCGTATTCTTCGGCAATGCCAATGGCACCGTGCAGCGCGTGGGCAATGGAGGCAACCAGCACCGCCGCCTCGCTGGTGCGGGATTTGGCCATGGCAGCGGCGAGCAAGGAGGGCGTGGTCGTGTCGGTACGGAACGCTGCTTCGGCGGCTATCGAGGCAGCAGCCACATGTTCGGCCATGACGCTCAACTGGTGCTGCACCGCCTGGAACTTGCCCAGGGTTTTGCCGAACTGGATGCGGTCATTGCAGAATTGGAGTGTCATTTCGAAGACCCGTGTCATGGCCCCGCTGAGCAGGGCGGCGTGCAAGGCCGCGGCGAATGTCGGCAGCAGTGGGCCAGCGCCGGGCACGTGCGTCGCGATGCGCTCATCGGGCCAGCGCAGGTTGGCGGCAAGGCTCCCATGCACGCCGCTTGCTTCACGCTGCGCCGCTGCGCAAGGCAGCAGCAACAAGGCATCACCATCTTGGGCCAGCACGAAATCGGCCACCCGGCCGTAAGGTGTGAATGAGCACACGATGGCGCCATCGGCCTCGCGCCGCAACGCAGCGCCCAGCGTAATCATGCCGTTGGGCATCGCAAACTGCGACCCCAGCAGCGCTCGCGCCACAATCGTCTGAGCCACCGGCACCGGCACCGTGTAGCGGCCGAAGCTGCACAGTATCGGGAACAGATCGGCCAGCGGGAGGCCGGCACCGCCAGCGTCCTCGGACGCTAGCAGTTCGAGGAAGCCGGCGCCTTGCAGCGCCTGCCACAGCGCAGCGGTCGAGCCGCCCGCCTCAATCGCGCGCACCACGGCGGGCGTGCACTGATCCTCGAGGATATCTTCAATCGCTTGTGCAAACATGGAATGCTCTCGTTTTCAACGCAGGCCCAGACCGCGCGCGATCATGCCGCGCAGGATCTCGCGCGTGCCGCCGCGCAGGGAATAGGTGGGCGCAATCTGGCTTACATAAGCCACGGCGCGGTACAACTCGGCATCGACCAGGGCGTCCGGGTCCATAGCGATGGCGGCTCCGATCACGGCGGGAATGCTCTGCTCGAATTCGGTGCCTATATCCTTTACCAAGGCCGCTTCGACCAACGGGCTTTCCCCGTTGACGAGCTTGGCCGTGACGGCGATCGACATGTTGCGCAGCGTGGCCAGGTGCGTGGCGAAACGCCCGATGGTGGCGGCATGGGCCGAGACCGCCGGTGTATTGCGCAGGCAGGTGATCCAGTGCTCCAGCAGCACGATGCTGGAGTACACCCGCTCCGGGCCGCTGCGCTCGAAGGCCAGTTCGGCATTGACTTGCGCCCAGCCGCTGCCTTCATTGCCGATCAGCGCGTCGTCGGCCAGTAGCACGTTGTCGAAAAACACTTCTGAGAAATGCGCGTCCCCCGTTAGATCCCGGATCGGGCGCACCGTCACGCCGGGCAATGCCAAGTCGACAATGAACTGCGACAGGCCCTTTTGCCGATCCTGCGACTCGCCCGACGAGCGCACCAGCGCGATCATGTAGTGGCAGTGCTGCGCATTGGTGGTCCATATCTTGTGGCCGTTCAAACGCCAGCCACCTTCGCAGCGGCTGGCCCGTGTGCCAACGCTGGCGAGGTCGGAGCCGGCATTGGGCTCGCTCATGCCGATACAAAAGAAGGCCTCGGCGGCACAAATTTTGGGCAGATAGAACTGGCGTTGCGCCTCGGTTCCGAACTTGAGGATCTGGGGCCCGCTCTGGCGGTCGGCGATCCAGTGTGCGGAAACCGGGGCACCGGCGGCCAGCAGTTCTTCCACCAGCACGAAGCGCGAGAAGGCGTCCAGGCTGGCGCCACCGTATTGCGCTGGCAAGGTCACGCCGACCCAGCCCCGTGCGGCCAGCTTCTTGCTGAAAGCGGCATTGAAACCCATCCATGAACGGGCCCGGATGTCGGCGGGCATTGGCTCAAAACTGGATTGGAGAAAGGCCTTTACCTCGGCGCGAAATGAATTCGTCCCGGCGGGCAGGGCGGCGAACCGGAAAGCGGACAGCAGGTTGTTCAAGAAATTTTCCTCCGAGGGGTTCATTCACCGCCGAGTTGAGGCGCCGCCCCAGGCGATACATCAGATCGGGCTGCGCTCCACCAGCTGGGCGGAAATGATCAAGCGCTGCAATTCGTTGGTGCCTTCGCCAATGCACAGCAGAGGCGCGTCTCGGTAGTAGCGCTCGACGTTCATTTCCTTCGAGTAGCCATAAGCCCCGTGGATGCGCAAGGCCTCCATCGAGTTCTCGACCGCCGCCTCGCTGGCGAACAGCTTGGCCATGCCGGCTTCCATGTCGCAACGCTGGCCAGCGTCATAAGCCCGCGCGGCCTGTTCAACCAGCAGACGCGCCGCCTCCGCCCGAGTGGCCATGTCGGCCAGCTTGAGCTGGATCGCCTGGTGTTCGCAGATCGGCTTGCCGAAGGTGCGACGCAGTTGGGCATAGGCTACCGACTCCTCCAGGCAGGCGCGCGCCACACCCACGCCGCGCGCAGCCACATTGATGCGCCCAAGTTCCAGTCCGCCCATCACGTGCTTGAAACCCTGTCCTTCCACGCCACCGACCAAGTTGGCGGCCGACACGCGAAAGTTGTCGAACACCAGCTCGGCGCTGTCGATGCCTTTGTAGCCGAGCTTTTCGAGCTTGCGAGTGGACGTGAAGCCGGGGCCTTTTTCGCAGATGAACAGGCTCATGCCGCGATGGCGCGGTTGCGCTGCGGGGTCGGTCTTGACCAGCACGGCAAAGGCCTGGCCATGGACGCCGTTGGAGATCCAGGTCTTGGTGCCGTTGATGACGTAGTGGTCGCCGTCGCGGCGCGCCACCGTGCGCACCGCCTGCAAGTCGGTGCCGCAGTCGGGCTCGGTCAGCGCCAGCCCGCCGCGCAGTTCGCCGCTGGCAAAGCGCGGCAGGAAACACTGACGCTGCGCCTCGGTGCCGTTGCGCTGCACGCAGGCGGCCATGATGAGGTGCGAGTTGATGATGCCCGAAACCGACATCCATACCCGCGCGATGCGCTCCACGACCTTGGCATAGGTGCTGGCCGACAGGCCGAGGCCGCCATATTCCTCGCGGATGATGCAGCCGAACAGGCCCATCTCGCGCATGCCGGCCACAATGTCGGCCGGCCATTCGTCGGCGTGCTCGAGCCGCTGCGCCACCGGCTTGATCTCGCGGTCGACAAAGCGCTCGACGGCGTCGAGCACCAGAGTTTCTTTTTCCGCATCAAAGGCGATGGGCGGGCTGGTAGTCATTAAAGGGATCCGGAGGTGTTGGAATGGGTCAGGGTATGCGCCAGAGTGGCGGCGTCTTCGGCGCGATCGGCCGACAGCAGCGCATCGCGCAGGCGCAGCGCCTGATCGCGCGGCAATGCCAGTAGTGCATTGCCCATGAATTTGGCCTCGATGTCAGCGGCCGTGATCGGCCGGCCCGGTGCGCCGCGGTGCGCTGACTCGCGCCAGCGCAGCTCGCGCCCGTCGTTCGTGCGCACGTGCAGTTCGCCGGAAAAGAAGGTGGGGTAATCGGCATCGGGGTCGGCCGCGTGTTCGATGCGGTCAGCCAGCGCCTGCACCTGCGGGTCGCTCAGGTTGGCGGCATCCAGTTCGGCCAGCCCCAGCTCGCCGCGCAGCAGGGCCAGCGCGACCAGGTGGTGAATGCTGAACTGCGATTCATAGACGTTGGCCGGTCGTCGCTTGGCCGCCACCGGCTCGCACACCACCGGGTGCACCCCTGGCGGCAGCAGCACCTGCACCGATGCCACCTCCTCGGCACGCAGCCCCGTCGCCCGCAGCGCCAGCGCGGCATCGATGCTGGCGTGCGTGAAGTGGCAGGTTGGGTACAGCTTTACCGCCACTTCGAGCAGCTCCCAGCGCTCGCCCAAGCCGCGCGTGCACAACGACAAATCGGCCAACAAGCCGCGCGCGGCCAAGTGACTGGCGTACAGACCAAAGCGCCCTTCATAAGGCTGTGAAGGCCCCCGAAAACCGGCACCGGCCAGCGCCGTGGCGGTCAGCCCGCTGACACCGGCCCAGCCCGGGTGCATGCGCTTGGTCCAGGCGCCGTCGCTCAGAAATTCCATGCTACCGGATGCCATCGACAGCACCACGCCTTGCGCATGCTCCAGGCCCACCTGATCCAGCCCCATCAGCTTGCCGGCCGCCAGCGCGCACCCAAAAGCTCCCACCAGGCCGGTCGGATGAAAGCCAACGTCGTGGAAGCCGCCCCCGGCCGCCGCACCCAGACGGGCAGCAACCTCAATCGCGAGCACATAGGCCGTGATCATCTCGGGCCCCGTGGCATGCCGTTGCGCTGCCAGACCCAGCGCCAACGGAAAGGCGCTGGCACTGGGGTGTGTGATCGCGCCGGGGTGGGTGTCGTCGAAGTCCAGCCCGTGGACCAGGATGCCATTCATCAGCACCGCATCGCGCAGCGGCAGGGGTGCAAAGGCGCCCATGACGGCGCTGTCACCCGCGCCACCCAGGGCGCGCAAGCCGCGGTAAGCGCAGTGCGCGAAGTCGTGCTGAGACGAGGCCAGGGCGATGCCCAGAGCGTCGAGCATCAGCAGCTTGGCCTGTTCCACCACGACTGCGGGCAACATGCCAGGCTTGAGACCGTGTGCAAAGGCGGCCAACTGGGTGGCAATGTTGTCGGTCGCGGGGTCTGTCGTGTCGGTTGGCACAGGGATTTTCCTTCTTTCTTGATGCGATCAAACGGCCGGGCCGGCGTCCAGCATGGCCAATGAAAGGGTGTACTGCTCTTGCAACTCGCTGACCCCATTGACGCTGCCCCCGACTGGCCGCAGCAAGCCGTCGCGCAGGCCGTAAACCAGCCCGTGCACCTCGACTTGCTGCCCGCGCTCCCAGGCGCGGCGCAGGGTGGTGGTGCGACACACGTTGCTGACCTGCTCAATCACGTTCATCTCGCAAAGCCGCGCCGCGCGCTCGTCAACGCCGGAAATGCCGTCGAGCCGATCAATGTGTTTCCGCGCCACGTCCTCCAGATGGCGCAGCCAGTTCTCGGCCAGACCGGTGCGGCGCTGTTCTATCACCGCCTGCACGCCGCCGCAGCCGTAGTGACCCACCACAAGAACATGCTCGACTTTCAACACCTCGACCGCATACTGCAACACCGTCAGGCAGTTCAGGTCGGAGTGCACCACCAGGTTGCCGACGTTACGGTGCACGAAGACCTCGCCAGGCCGCAGCCCCAGGATTTCGTTGGCCGGTACCCGGCTGTCGGAGCAGCCGATCCACAAGTAGCGTGGCATCTGCTGGTGCGCCAGCCGCTCGAAGTACTGCGGGTCTTCCGCAGCGCAGCGCGCCGACCAGGCACGGTTGTTCTCCAACAGAGGGGCCAGGCTGGAGATGGCATCTCCCCGCAGCGACATCAGCACCCCTTCCAAACCGGCTTGCGCTTCTCGGCGAAGGCACGCGGACCCTCCTGCGCGTCCTCGCTGGCGTAGGCGGTGCGATAAATGTTGTGCGCCAGCGCAATGCCGGCCTCACAACCGGCGCTCATCGCCGTCATGATCGATTCCTTGCCCGCCATCACCGACAGCGGAGCGTTGTCGCGGATGCGTTCGGCCAGCGCGGTGGCCCGAGCGCGCACCGCATCAGGCGTGTCTTCCAGGTAATTGATGAAACCCAGCCCATGGAAGGTTTCGATCGGATACAGGTCGCCGGTCAGCACCATCTCCATCAGCAGCGGCTGCGGCAGCATCCACAGGAGGGGAATGGCCCAGGGGCTGCCGCGCCCGGCGATACGGGTTTCTGTGATGCCGACCTGCGTGCCCTTGAGGCCTACGCGCAAATCCGAGTTCAGGCTCAGCATCATGCCGCCGGCAATCAGGTGCCCGGTCATGGCCGCGATGATGGGCTTGGCCACACGGCGCTGGCGACCGTGAAACGGGTCCCTCATCTTGGTCAGGATGTCCACGCCCTCGTCCTTCTTGACACGAGAAGCCTCGCGCAGGTCGAGCCCGGCGCAGAAAGTGCCGCAGTCGGCAGAAGTCAGGATGGCCACGTGCACATTTTTATCGGCATCGACTTCGCACCACAGATCGTGCAGCCGATTGGCAGCGGCCGGTGACAGCGCGTTACGCATCTCGGGGCGGTTGATCTTGACGGTGGCGATACCATCGCGCACGTGATACAAAACGGTTTCTGCTTCACTCATGTTTATCTCCAGGTTAAAAGATGGCTTGGCTTTCGCATGCGGCCGCTGGTTTTTGTCAGGGCCCTGGTTCAGTGGCTGACGACGTGGTCCATTTCACGCGTTGTAGACCCTGTTGCCGTCTCTGCGCGCAGCGGTGGAACGCACGAGCTCCTGAGTCAACTGCTCCATCCACTGGTCGATGGGAACCGAAGGAACAAACCTCTGGTGAATGAGCCGCAAGTAGCGTGTGTTGGCGGCCCACTCGACAAAATCAGCAAAAGGCAGTTGCTGCTGCTCCAGCAGTCTGAACTTCAGCAACACCTTGACCGCGTGATGCGCATGCCGCTCAGGGTTCTTGACAAAGGCGTTGAGGCGCTCGCGCGCGTAGGCCAGCACCTCGGCACGGTAGCGGAATACCGGGCCGTGGCCGGGAATGACCCAGCGCGGGTCAAGCCGCTCGATCAGGTCGAATGTGGCGGCCACTTCATCGAACGCGGTTTCACCATCGAGTTCCGGAAACACCACGCCGAAGCCTTTTTCCCACAAGGCATCGGCCGAAATCAGGGTTCGGGACTGCGGCTCAAACAGAATGACTGAATGGGGATCATGGCCCGGTGCCGCATGGATTTGCCACGCGGTATCGGCCAGCTGGATGTCCGTGCCCGGCGACAGAAGGCCATCGAACTTGAACCGGGGGCAGTGTTGCCCGGATGGCACATAGTTCAGGGCGACGGGGTCCCACGGCGAGACAAGTGATGCATGGCCTGGCGGAATGAGGGTTTGAAGTTCTGGGTAATTGCCCTGGAGGGCGGCATTGCCGCCGCAGTGGTCGCTGTGCAGATGGGTATTGAGCAGCAAGTCCAGCGGCCGCTGCTGCAAAGCGGCGCTGACCAGCCCGGCCGTTAGTTCCGCGTGTGTGCTGTAGCCACTGTCAACGAGTGCGCTGGATGCCGATCCAAGGAACAGAATGTTGTTGGAGGACAGCCAACCGCGCTCAAAAACCTGAATACCGTTCGGAAGTTGGATGCTGGTCATGGGCCGTCTCGGACACGTCATTTTTAACGGTGGATAACACCAGGTTTGTAAAGATGGGCGCGCATGCGGGGTTTGCCGCCGCTTATTCCGCAGTGCCCTCGGACTCAACCACGGCCACCACCAGGCCGCGCTCGACCATTTGTCCGTTCTGCACCGACAGCGAGCGCACCACCCCATCGTGGTCGGCATTGATGCGCAGCTCCATCTTCATCGACTCCATCGTTGCCACCACGTCGCCGGAACGTACGCGCTCGCCAACCGCCACATGGATCTTCAGGATCATCCCCATCATCGGCGTGCGCAACTGGTCGCTGGTCTGGCGGCCGGTGATGGCCTGGTTGAGGTAAGAGGTCACGCCGATGGCGTGGGCAGTGCCGCCGCTCTGCACAAACACGGTATCGACGCTGCGCACGATGGTCAGCACCTCATGTCGATCCCCCATGCGCAAACGCCAATTGCCCCCGGCGATGGCGGTCAGTGCCAAGCGGACTCGTTCGGTGCCGATTTGCACCGTCACCTCGGACTCGGGCGAGACGGCGCCGAACCGGGCCTCGTGCGTTGTGCCGCCCGAGCGCAGCAACAGCGCCGGAACCGGCGTGAGCCGATCGTCGCCGGCGTGCATCTGCCAACCCGTCACGTCCAGGGCCGACCAGGCGCCGAATTGATTGCCGTTGCACCGCGCGTCGAGCAACCACCAAGCCGCTGCAGCGGCCAGCCGCTCCAGCGGCGCACTGCTCGCGCCCTGACTCCCCTCGGCCAGCACCTCGTCAATCAGACGGGTGTGGAAGCTGGCGTCGCGCGTGGCGGGCAGGGCCAGCAGGCGCTGCAGAAAGGCGCAGTTGGTTTCGACGCCGTGCACCTGGGTTTCGCCCAGCGCCCCACTCAGACGGTCCAGCGCCGCCTCGCGCGTGGGCGCATGCGCAATCAGCTTGGCCAGCATCGAGTCGTAGTACGGCGTGACCGCCATGCCGGCGCGCACACCCGATTCAACCCGCACGCCAGAAGTCGGGAACCGAACAGCGATCAGTTCACCGGTGGAGGGCAGGAAATTTTGTTCTGAATCTTCAGCGCAGACCCGCGCCTCAATCGCGTGGCCGCGCACCTGCACTTCGCTCTGGCGCAAGGGCAAGCCCTCGCCGGCGGCAATGCGCAGCATGATCTCGACCACATCCAGCCCGGTCACCTCCTCGGTCACCGGATGCTCGACTTGCAGCCGTGGATTGACTTCGAGAAAGTGGTGATTGTCGCCCTGCACGATGAATTCCACCGTGCCGACACCGCGATAGCGCAGCCGCTGTCCCAAGCGCACCGCGTCACCGAGCATCGCCGCGCGCAGCGCCGGGGCGAGGTTCACCGCTGGAGCCTCTTCGATGACTTTCTGATGGCGCCGCTGCAGCGTGCATTCGCGCTCGAACAAGTGAATCACTTCGCCATGGCCGTCGCCGACGATCTGCACCTCGATGTGGCGCCCGCGCTCGACAAAGGCTTCGACGATCAACGCAGTGTCGCCAAAGGAACTCCCGGCCTCGCGCATGGCCGCCTCGATGGTCTCCATCAACCCGTCCAACTGCTGCACCACCCGCATGCCCTTGCCGCCGCCACCGGCGGCCGCCTTCAGAATCACCGGTAGCGGTAGTCCGCGCACGGTGGCTGCCACTTCGGCCGCATCGCGGCTCGGCAGCTCGCTGCCGCCGAGCACGGCCACGCCAGCGGCGCGGGCCTCGCGCTTGGCCGACGCCTTGTCGCCCAGGCGCTCAATGACCTCGGGCGTCGGGCCGACGAAGACGAGGCCGGCTGCCTCGACCGCGCGCGCGAAGACCGCGTTTTCGGCCAGAAAGCCAAAACCAGGATGAATGGCCTGCGACCCGGTCCGCCGGGCCGCATCAATGACCGCATCGATGCGCAGGTAGCTCTCGGCCGGCGCTGCCCCACCGATTTCGATCGACTCGCCGATCAGGTCAACGTGCAGCGCATCGCGATCAGCACTCGAATGCACACCGGCCACCGCAATACCGAGGCGCCGGCAGGTGCGTGCGATGCGGCAGGCGATTTCGCCGCGGTTGGCGATCAGGATTTTTTTGAACATGTCAGAGTCCGCTCCAGCGCGGTGGGCGCTTTTCATTGAAGGCCTTCACGCCCTCCAGCCTGTCGGCCGAGGACACCAGCACGTTGTAGGCGGCGACGTCGAGCATGTAGCCGCTGTGGAAGTCAATCTCGCCGCCGCGCGATGCGGCGAGTTTGGCGTAGTGGGTGGCCATCGGTGCGGCCAGTACGATGTCGCGCGCGTCGGCGACTGCGGCGGCCAGCGCCGTACCCGGCTCGGCCAGGTCTGTGACCATGCCCCATTCGGCGGCTTCTTCGGCCGAGAAGCGGCGCGCGGTGAACAGCAGCTTCTTGGCGCGCCGCGCGCCGACGGCGCGCACGAGGTTCTGGATACCGCCGCCGCCGGGCATGATGCCGCGCCGCAGCTCGGGCAGCGAAAATACCGCAGCGCGCGAAGCGACGATGTAGTCACACATCAACGCCAGTTCGCAGCCGCCGCCATGCGCGTGGCCTTCGACGGCGGCGATCACCGGTTGCGGGAAATCCTTGACAGCCAGCAACACCTCTTCGGCGAGCTGGTGTTGGCGCCGCCATTGACCGTCGGTCATACCGTCGCGCTGCTTGAGGTCTCCGCCGGCCGAGAATGCACGCTCACCGGCGCCGGTGATGATCAGCACACGCAGGCCGTCGTCGAAGGCCAGTTCGTGCAGGGCGTTGCGCAGGTCGATGAACATCTGCGTGTTCATCGCGTTCATCACCTCGGGGCGGTTGAGCACCAGGGTGCGGATGCCATCAGCGAGCTCGGTGCCGGGCGCGGCTTCAACGCGTAGTGTCGTGTGGTCCATGGTGCTTCAGTAAGAGCGGGGCATGCCCAGCAGGTGCTCGGCCACCTGCGCCAGCACCAGGTTGTTGGAGATCGGCGCGGTGCGGAACAGCCGGCTCTCCTTCCATTTGCGCTCGATGTCGTATTCGCAGGCCACGCCGTAGCCGCCGAAGGTGGTCATGGCCGCCTCGGCGGCTTCCCAAGCAGCCTCGCTGGCCAGGTACTTGACCATCGTCGCCTCGCGCCCGCAGGGCAGGCTGGCGTCGAACAGCGTCGCTGCCTTGTTGCGCATCAGTTCGGCAGCCTCGATGTTCATGTGGGCGCGCGCGATCGGGAACTGCACGCCCTGGTTGGCGCCGATCGGGCGGTCGAAGACGACACGCTCGCTGCCGTAGCGCGCGGCCTTGCCGACGAACCAGTGGCCGTCGCCGATGGCCTCGCTGGCCACCAGCAGACGCTCGGAATGCAGCGAATCCAGCAGGTAGTGGAAGCCCTTGCCTTCCTCGCCGATGCGGTCGTCGTCGGTGAGCTCCAGGTTGTCGATGAAGACCTGGAAGGTGTGGTGATTGATCATCGTGCGAATCGGCGTGGCCTTCAGCGACGCGCCGGCCTTCGCTATGTCGATCAGGAACAGGCTAAGGCCATCGGTCTTCTTCTTCACCGCGTCGGTCGGCGTGGTGCGCGCGATCAAAAGGTACATGTGCGAGTGGCTGTAGCGCGAAGTCCAGATCTTCTGGCCGTTGACGACGTAGCCACTTGGCACCTTGCGCGCGAATGTCTTGATCGCCAGCGTGTTGGAGCCCGCGTCGGGCTCGGTCACGCCGAAGGCCTGCAGCCGCAGGCTACCGTCGGCGATGCGCGGGAGCGTCGCGCGCTTCTGCGCTTCGCTGCCATGGCGCAGGATCGACGCCATCGTGTACATCTGCGCATGGCAGTGCACCGCGCTACCGCCGTTCTGGTTGATCTCCTGCAGTATCAGGCAGGCGTCGAGCAGGGGCAGCCCGGCGCCGCCGTATTCCTCCGGAATCAGCGCGGCCAGCCAGCCGGCCTTGGCCATCGCGTCGACGAAGGCTTCCGGATAGGCGCCGTCCTGGGCGCACTGGCGCCAGTACTCGGGGCCGAAGCCCTTGCACAGCTCCTTGACGGCGGCGCGGATCTGACCCTGGGTCTCGGTGTAGTCGAAGTTCATGGGGATCTCGGCCTTGTCTCTGTCAATCGACGACGCGTTGCTGTCGCAGCGCCGCCAGTTCATCGGCATGCAGGCCCAGCGCCGTCAACACCTCGTCGGTGTTCCCGCCCAGCACTGGCGGCGGCGGGCCGCTGCGCCCGCGACGGCCCTGCGAACTGATGGGCAGGCCCATCGTCTGGTGTTGCGGTGCGCCCGGCAGCGGCAGCGCGCCCAGCATGCCGACCGCTTGCACCTGTTCGTGCGCCAGCATCTGGGCCACGTCGTGCATCTCGCTGCAGGGCGCACCGGCCGCTCGCAGCGCCGCCGCGCAGTCTGCGGTGCTGCGCTGCCGGGTGCGCGCCTCGAGCTCGGCGTGCAGCGCCTTGCGGTGGCCGATGCGCGCCGACATGTCGATGAAGCGCGGATCCTGCGTCAGCTCTGGACAAGCCAGCGCGCTGCAGATGCGGCCAAACAGCCGGTCGTTGGCCGCAGCGATGAAGACCTTGCCGTCGGCGCTTTCGAAGAGCTCGTAGGGCGCCATCATCGCCATCGCCGAACCCATCTTGCGCGGTAGGCGCTGGGTGGCCAGATAGTTCGCGACTGGCACCATCATCCACGACAGCCCGGTCTCGAGCAGGCTGGCGTGCACGCGCATGCCTTCGCCCGTGTGGCGCGGCGCAGCAGCGCGGCCAGGATCGCCATCGTGGCCCACATGCCGGTGCCCATGTCGATCAGCGACACGCCGACGCGCGCCGGCTCGTCACCTTCGTGGCCGCTGACGCTCATGATGCCGGCGAAGGCCTGCATCAGCGGGTCGTAGCCGGGCAGCGCGCGCATCGGGCCGACCTCGCCGAAGGCGCTGATCGCGCAATACACGAGGCGCGGATTGGTCGGCAGCAGGTGTCCGTCGCCGAGGCCGCGCGCTTCGGCGCTGCCGGGTTTGAGCGAATGCACCAGCACGTCGGCACCGGCCGCCAGGCGCGCGACCAGCTGCTGACCAATCGCGCTGTCGAGGTCAATGCAGACGCTCTTCTTGCTGCGGTTCAGCGCCGCGAAGCCGGTCGAGACGCCGGCCACTTCGGGCGGCTTCCACTGGCGCGCATCGTCGCCGCTGCCCGGGCGTTCGATCTTGATGACCTCGGCGCCGAGGTCGCCGAGGATATGGGTGCAGAACGGGCCGGCCACGTTCTGCGTCAGGCCGAGCACGCGGCAGCCGGAGAGAATGGCTTCGAGCATGTTCAATACTGTGGACTAAAAGATCACATGCGGAACACGCCGAAGTGCGTGTCGCGCGCCGGCACACGGCCCGCCAGCTCCAGCAGCAAAGCCATGGTGTCGCGCGTTTCCAGCGGGTCAATCACCATGTCGCACCACAGATTGGAGGCGTAGTTGTAGGGACTGGAAAAGCTCTCGAACTGCTCGCGTATCGGTTGCTTGAATTGCTCGCGTTCTTCGTCGCTCCAGCTTGTGCCCTCGCGCCGGTGGATGTTCTCGCGCACCAGGCCCAGCGTGGTGGCGGCCTGCTCGGGGCCCATCAGCGCGGCGCGGCCGGTAGGCCACATCATCATCACGTTGGGCTTGAACGGGCGCCCGCACATCGCCAGGTAGGCCGCTGCGTACGAGCCTCCGGTGATCAGCGTGTAGCGCGGCACGTTGGCCGAGGCCATGGCCGTCATGAACTTGGCGCCGTGCTTGGCAATGCCCTGCTGCTCCACCGCTTTGCCGACCATGAAGCCCGACACATCGGCCATGAACAGCAGCGGAATGTCGCGCTGGCAGCACAACTCGATGAAGTGCGCGCCCTTGAGCGCGCTCTCGGAGAAGATCACGCCGTTGTTGGCCAGAATGCCGATCTGGAAACCCTTGATGCGGGCGAAGCCGCAGATCATGGTGTCGCCGTACAGGGGTTTGAACTCCTGTAGTTCGCTGTCGTCGATCAGCCGCAGCAGCACTTCGCGGTTGTCGGTCGGATGCCGGTTGTCGGCGCTGACGATGCCGTAAATCTCGCGCGGGTCATGGCGGGGCGGCAGCGGCGGAACCACGTCCCAGCGTTGCTTGGCCACGGTACCTAGGTTGGCCACGATGCCGCGCACGATGGAGATGGCATGGCCATCGTTCTCGGCCAGATGGTCAGTGACGCCGCTGATGCGGCTGTGCATCTCGCCGCCGCCCAGGGTTTCAATGTCAACCTCTTCCTTGGTGGCGGCATACACCAGTTCGGGCCCGGCGAGGAACATCGCACCCTGGTTGCGCACGATCACCGCCTCGTCGCACAGCGCCGGGAGATAGGCGCCGCCAGCGGTTGAGGGCCCATGCACGGTCGCGATCTGGGTGATGCCCTCGGCCGACATGCGGATCTGGTTGTAAAAAATGGAGCCGAACTGGCCGTCGTCGGGGAAAATATGCGCCTGCTCCGGCAGGTTGGCGCCGCCCGACTGGACCATGGTGATGCACGGCAGCCGGTGCTGCCAGGCGAACATCTGGGCCCGCACATGTTTTTTTGCGGTGATGCCGTAGTAGGTGCCGCCCTTGACCGTGGCATCGTGGATCATCAGCATGCATGCGCGCCCGCACACCAGCCCCACCCCGGTGATGATGCTGCC
The DNA here is from genome assembly GCF_058787875.1 of Hydrogenophaga sp. FW305-3-2-15-A-LB1. Classification (NCBI taxonomy): domain Bacteria; kingdom Pseudomonadati; phylum Pseudomonadota; class Betaproteobacteria; order Burkholderiales; family Comamonadaceae; genus Hydrogenophaga; species Hydrogenophaga sp. FW305-3-2-15-A-LB1. The sequence goes on from NZ_JBYTAE010000001.1 coordinate 31,027, forward strand.
GCCCGGCGGCACGCCCTCGTACAGGCCGTCGCCGGCAAGCTGCCCGAACTCGAGGAAGGGCGAGCCGGGGTCGAGCACGGCAGCCAGGCGCTCGCGCGGCAGCAACTGCTTGCGCTTCTTGTGCAGCAGGCGCGCCTTTTCGGGGCCGCCGATCAGGGCACGTTCGCGGCGTTCATGCAAGTCGTCAATGCGCAGCTCATAGGCTTCGCGGTTGCGCTGAAATTCGGGCGAGTTCGGCGTGGCGGTGGATGTCATCAAACTCATTTAGGCAGCCCTTCCAGTGACTCGGTATGGGTCGGTCATCAGGCAATCAGGCCACCACACGCAGCGTCGCAAAGCGCTGCAGGTGGTGGTCGGTGCTGCCCAACAGGTTGCAAAAGAGCGTCAGGCGGCGAAAGTAATGGCCGATGTCAAGCTCCTCGGTCATGCCCACGCCGCCGTGCAGCTGCACCGCTTGCTGCGCCACGAAGCGGGCTCGCTCACCAATGGCGGCCTTGGCGGCCGAGACGGCGCGCGAACGGGTGACTGCGTCGGGATGCTCGGCATGCAGGGCCGCCATCAACACCAGGGAGCGGCTGGCCTCGACCGCGGCGAACATGTCGACCAGCCGGTGCTGGATGACCTGGAAACTGGCAATCGGCACGTCAAATTGTTTGCGCGTGCCGACGTACTCGCCGGTTTTCCTCAACAGCGCGCCCATGGCACCCAGGGCGTCGGCACAGGCGGCAACAATGCCAAGATCAACCAAGTGCTCGAGCAGTCCCAGGCTTTCGCCTTCCATGCCCAGCAATGCGTCCGGGCCCAGCACGACAGCATCAAGCTGCAGATCACCAGCCCGACTGCCGTCGTAGACCTTGTAGCCCGCCACCTGCACCCCCGGCGTGTGGGCTTCGACCAGAAACAAGCTGATTCCCCGGCGCTCACTGACGGCGCCCGAGGTTCTGGCGGCCACAACAAAGCCGTCGGCCCAGGGCGCGCCCAGCACACCGCTCTTGCGGCCCGACAGCACCCAGCGGCCGCCCTTGGCCATGGCGCTGGTGTGAACATGGGCGAGGTCGTGGCGCGCATCGGCCTCGGTGTGCGCTAGGCTGACAATGCGCTGGCCCGAGACCAGCCCGGGCAGCCAGGTCGCGCGCTGCGCCGCGGTGCCCGCGCGTGCCACCGCCTGCGCGCCGAGCACGGCGCTGACGAGGTAGGGTTCGACCACCAGCGCGGCGCCCAGGGCCTCGGCGACCTGGATCGTCTCGAGCAGGCCGCCGCCAAAACCGCCATCGGCCTCGGGCAGTCCGAGCCCAAGCCAGCCGAATTCCCCGAATCGCTGCCAGTGCTCGTGGCTCATGCCGGACGCCGACGCGACGATCTGGTTGCGCGCATCGAAGCGGTATTCGGCGCGCAGAAATTTCTGTGCCGCGTCGCGCAGCATCTTTTGTTCTTCGGAGAGATCAAAGTTCATGACGATCCTTACCGCGTGCCGCCGGCCAGCAGCATCTTGGCCAATACATTCTTTTGCACCTCGTCGCTGCCGCCGTAAATCGTGGCGGCGCGCGAAAAACAGTAGTGCGGCATCGCATGGGCATGGCGTCCGCTTCCAAACTCGCCGCCGTCATGCCAGGGCCAGGCTTGCTCGGCGGCGATCTCGACGCCCAGCTCGGCCAAGGTCTGTTGCACCGCCGTGCCCATGGTCTTGAGCAGCGAGGATTCCGGCCCCGGCGCCTTGCCCGAGGCGGTGGCGGCCAGCACGCGAAAGTTGGTGTGTTCGAGCGCCATCAGTTCGATCTCGGCGCGCGCCAGCTTGAGCCGCATCGCCGCGTCCTCCATCAGCGGTTGGCCACCCGAGCGGCGCTCACCTGCCGCGGCATACAAGTTGGCTAAATGCGCCTTGCAGTCGGCCACGCCGGCGATGCTGGTGCGCTCGTGTGTGAGCAGGTACTTGGCAATTTCCCAACCCTGGCCTTCGCGACCGACCAGGTTTTTTCTGGGCACCCGAACGTCGGTGAGAAACACCTGGTTCAGGTGGTGTTCGCCGTCGATCGAGACAATGGGTTTGACATCGATGCCGGAGCGGTCCATCTCGATCAGCAGGAAGGAGATGCCTTCCTGCTTCTTGCCGGTGTTGGCGGTACGCACCAGGCAGAACATGTGCGTGGCCCAATGCGCATAAGTGGTCCAGATCTTGGAGCCGTTGATGATGTAATCGCTGCCATCGGCCACGGCCGTGGTCTTCAGGCTGGCCAAGTCGGAGCCTGCACCCGGCTCGGAATAGCCTTGGCACCACCAGTCCTCGCAGCGACGGATGCGCGGCAGGTACTGCGCCTTTTGCTCTGGCGTGCCGAAGGCAATCAGCACCGGCCCGAGCATGATGACGCCCATCGACAGCCCCACCGGCGCACTGGCCGCCGCGCGCTCAAGGTCGAAAATATAGCGCTGCGTCGGCGTCCAGCCCGGCCCCCCATGCTCCTTGGGCCAGCCGGTGACCAGCCAGCCCTGGCCATCGAGTCGGCGCTGCCAATGAACGATGTCGTTCTTCTGCAGCATTTCCCCGGTGACGGTCTTGCGCTTGAGATCGGACGGTGTGTGGCCTTTGAACCAAGTGCGAACCTCTTGCTGGAACGCCATGTCTTCCGGGCTGAAATCGATGTCCATCGTGGGCCTTTATGCGTTCGGCTTGCGCTTTAGATCGAGATGCCGCCGCCGCAGATCAGCGTCTGGCCGCTTACGTAGTTCGACTCGGGAATACACAGCAGGTAGACCGATCCGGCCGCTTCCTCGGGCGTGCCGCCGCGACCCAGCGGAATGGTGCGCTCCATCATTTCCAGCAGATCAGGGTTGACGCCGACCTTGATCTTTTGGCCCTGGATGTCAATGGATGCGTCGCCGCTGGCCGAAGCTTCGGTCAGCCGCGTTTTGATCATGCCAAAAGCGACGGCGTTGACGTTCACCTTGTAACGCCCCCACTCCTTGGAGAGCGCCTTGGTCAGGCCAATGATGCCGGCCTTGCCCGCTGAGTAGTTAGCCTGGCCGGCGTTGCCGCCGGTGCCGGCGATAGACGAGATGTTGACCACCTTGCGGAACACCTCCTGCCCGGCTTCGGCTTCCTTGCGCGAGGCGACGCGAATGAACTCTGCGGCAGCGCGCAAAATTTTGAACGGCGCGGTCAGATGCACGTCGATGATCGCGTTCCATTGCTCGTCCGTCATCTTCTGAACCACGTTGTCCCAGGTGTAGCCGGCGTTGTTGATGATGATGTCCAGGCCGCCGAAGCTGTCAATCGCGGTCTTGACGAAGCGATCAGCAAAATCGCCGGCAGTGACGCTGCCCACGCAGGCCACGGCCATGCCGCCTGCCTTCTTGATGTCGGCCACGGTCTGCTCTGCTGGAGCTGCGTCGAGGTCGTTGACCACGATCTTGGCGCCTTCGATGGCCAACTTCATGGCGATCGCACGGCCGATGCCGCGGCCCGAACCTGAAACGATGGCCACTTTGCCTTCGAGTTTTTTCATGATGTGTGTCCTTGTTTTTGATGAAAAGGAAATGAAAGGGAAAAGAATAAGGAGCCGGGCTGCCAAACGGCGGTCTCAGCCTCTCAGTTCAGGGCAACCAGCGCCTCGCCGGACAGCGTGATTTCGCCTGTCGCTTTCGTAGCGCTGATTTGAACGCGCACGCAGGGTCGGCCTGCATGCTCAATCTGTTCAAGCACCTTGCCGGTGCAGCGCACGCGGTCGCCGAGATGGGTCAGGGCCGCGAAGCGCACGCCATAGCTGAGGATCTGGCGCTGCGGCACCCATTCGGTGAGCGCGCGCCCGAGGTAGGCCATCGACAGCATGCCGTGCGCGAACACATCCTTCATCCCCGCACCGTGGGCGAAGTCGATGTCGATGTGGATCGGGTTGTGGTCGCCCGACGCACCGGCGAACAGTGCCAGGGTGGTGCGGCTGATCGGCGGCAATTCCAGCACGGGCATGTCGGCACCGACATCCATGATTTTTACTTGAGCGTTCATGAATATTCCTTCAGGCGTGGCGCACGACGATCACTGAGTGCATGTCGGAGACATGCTCGCCAAGTTGATTGGTGACCTTCGTGTCGTTGACGACAAACTCGAGCGCGCCGCCCTTCTTGTCGTAGATGTCGGCGACCCGGGTCTGAAAACGCAGCGTGTCGCCAGCGCACACCGGGGCGTGGTAGTCGAAGCGCTGCTCACCGTGCAAGACCTCCCGCAGATCGATCTTGAGCGTGTCGAGCAACGTCATCAACACCCCCGAATCGCTCTCGGCGCCAAAGATGAAAGTCGGTGGCGCCACGACGTCGCGGTAGCCAGCGGCCTTGGCGGCAGTCGTGTCGAAGTAGATCGGGTCGGTGGCACCGATCACCTGGGCGAAAAAGCGGATGCGGCCCTTCTCCACATCCCACAGCGTGGGCGGCACCTCGTAGCCGATGAATTGCTTGTCAATCATGGGACTCCAGATCCTGGTCTTCTGCGCCTGTGCTCAGGCGGCCTGGTAAAGCGTGACAACACAAGCGCCGCCCAGCCCGAGGTTGTGCTGCAAGGCCACACGTGCGCCTTGAACTTGGCGTTTGTCCGCCGTGCCGCGCAGTTGGTGAGTCAGCTCATAACATTGCGCCAGGCCGGTGGCGCCCAGAGGGTGCCCTTTCGACAACAGGCCGCCCGACGGGTTGGTCACAACCTTGCCGCCATAGGTGTTGTCGCCGTCCAGCACAAACTTTTCCGCACCGCCGGGCGGGCACAGGCCCAGCGCCTCATAGGTGATCAACTCGTTCTGTGCAAAGCAGTCGTGCAGCTCAACCACGTTCACGTCCTGCGGGCCGATGCCGGCTTGCTGATAGACCTTTTGCGCCGCATCGCGCGCCATATCGAAGCCGACCACGCGCATCATGTCGTGCGACTCGAAGGTACTGGGAAGATCGGTTGCCATCGCCTGGGCGACAATGGAAACGCGAGTGTCGAGCCCGTGCTTCTTGGCGAAGGCTTCGGAGCAGATCACCGCAGCAGCGGCGCCGCAGGTCGGTGGGCAAGCCATCAGGCGGGTCATCACGCCCTCCCACAGCACAGGTGCGTTCATCACGTCGTCGACCGAGATCTCCTTGCGCAACAGCGCCAGAGGGTTGTTCGCAGCATGACGGCTGGCCTTGGCGCGAATGCTGGCAAAGGTCTCCAGTTTGGTGCCGTACTTGTCCATGTGCGCCTTGCCGGCACCGCCGAAGTAACGAATAGCCAACGGAATTTCCGGGCGCCCGACGAGTTCGGCGGTGGCCCGGTCAAACTCCTCGAACGGCGTCGGCCTGTCCTCGAACTGGGCCTTGATGGCACCTGCGGCCATCTGCTCGAAGCCCAGGGCCAGAACACACTCGACGGCACCACTTTCGACTGCCTGGCGCGCCAGAAACAGAGCCGTCGAACCGGTGGAGCAGTTGTTGTTGACGTTGACGATGGGGATGCCGCTCATGCCCACGGGGTAGAGCGCCCGCTGGCCGCAGGTGGAATCGCCATACACATAGCCGACATAGGCTTGCTGGATCATGGCGTACTCAACGCGCGCATCGGCAAGGGCCTGGCGCACTGCCCTCTCTCCCATCACGTGATAGGGTTCACTGGCGCCCGGTTTGGTGAACGGGACCATCCCGACACCGGCAACAACGACTTTCTGGTTCATCGCACTAACTCCTTGGGTTGAAATATTTCGGACGCCGACACTGAGAGGCCATCGGCCTCAACCGCCCTTGGCCTCATCGGCGTACTCGGTCTTGAGACCCCGCTTGAGGATCTTGTTGGCCACACTGATCGGCAGCGAGCTGCGAAAGTGGATCCGCTTCGGCGCCTTGAAGCCGGGCAGGCGGCCACGACAGAACTCGATCAGTTCGGCCTCGGTCACCATGGTTCCTGGCCTGGCGATGACGGTGGCCGTCACGGCCTCGCCCCAGTGCTCGTTGGGCAGCCCGAACTCGGCGCACGGCATCGCGCCTGCGTGGGCGCCCAGGACGCTTTCGACCTCCCGGCAATAAACGTTCTCTCTGCCGGTCTTGATCCATGTCCTTCTTGCGGTCGGCGAAGAAGTAGTTGCCGGCCGCGTCGCGGAACAGGATGTCGCCGGTATGGAACCAGCCGTCGCGGCACACACGGCGGTTGGCCTCGTCGTTCTTGTAGTAGCCATTCATGATGACCGGGCCGCGCACGATCTGCTCGCCCGATTCACCGTCGGCTACGTCCTTGCCTTCATCGTTGACCAGACGCACGTCGGCGGCCACCGAGGCGACGCAGCCCACCCAGCGGCCGCCCTGGTCGGGCATCTGCTCCCAACCGTCCACGCAGCCACCGGTCAACAAAGAGGCTGTCAATTCGCTGAACCCCTGCACCGAAAAGAAGCGCGACGACGGCGCCGCCTGCTTCCATCCATCGATCATTGACTTGGGGATCGTCGAGGCCCAAGTGCCCAGCTTGGTCGCGCAGCGAAGATCCGACGCGCCGAAGTTGGGGCCAGCGGCCTTCGCCGCGCGGCGAAGGTTGTCGCTCACGTTCTGGCGGCGCAGCAGGTTCATCTCGAGTACGTGGGTCAAGGCTGTCTCGTTAGGTTGAAGCTCGTTTGACGCTGATGAATGGTCTCGCCGCGAGCGGCACGACCCGATAGGTCTCACGGGTGAATGCGTCACGGACGGCTACCGTCAATGAATACGCACCAATTCCGTCCTCCGCTTACGCCGCCTCCAGTTCTGGCACAACAAATGAATGTCAGCGATGAATCCTACCTAACGCTTGACAGTTTTGCAATGCCCAATTAAATTGGGTAAGCCCAAAGAGATCTTGTCCGCGCAGCTTTGGTGCGCGCCGCGGCCCGTTGACCCAACCCACGCATTGATAGGCATCCCTATATGGCCGCCACTCGCAGTTTTGCTCTCTCCGCCGACGACCGCGCCGTACTCGAAGCCGCCGACAAGTTCGCGCGCAAGGAATTCGTACCACTCGCCCGCCGCATGGACGACGAGGAGTGGTGGCCGTCGGATATCTTCCAGAAAATTGGCGCGGCTGGCTTCATGGGGGCCACCGTGCCTGCCGAGCATGGCGGCGCGGGTATGGACCTGTTCAGCTCGGGCCTGATCTGCCAAGCCTTTGCACGCTGGAACCCCGCCATCGCCTTGTCCTGGGCGGCGCACGACAACCTGTGCGTTAACAACATCTTCCGCAACGCCAACGAGGCGCAGCGCCGCCAATACCTGCCCGATCTGTGCAACGGCACAAAAATCGGCGCGCTCGGCCTGACCGAACCCGGCGCCGGCTCGGATGCGCTGGGCGCCATGCGCACCAGCGCGCGCCGCGAGGGCGATCATTACATCCTCAACGGCACCAAGATCTACATCACCAACGGCCCGGTGGCCGATGTGCTGTTGGTTTACGCCAAGACCGCGCCAGAGTTAGGTGCCAAGGGCATTTCAGCCTTCATCGTCGAGAAGAATTTCCCCGGCTTCAAGGTGGCTCAAAAACTCATCAAGATGGGTTTTCGCGGCAGCCAGACTGGCGAGCTGGTGTTCGACAACTGCCGCGTGCCGGCAGCCAACCTGGTGGGCAAGGAAAACGAAGGCGTCAAAATCGTCATGAGCGGGCTCGATCTGGAGCGCGCGCTGGTGGCTGGCTTATGCGTGGGCATCTGCGAACGTGCACTCGAATTGAGCGTCGAGTACGCCAGGACGCGCGTGCAGTTCGGCAAGCCCATCGGCAGCTTCCAGATGGTGCAGGCCATGCTGGCCGAGATGTACACCGAGATCGAAGCCATGAAAACCCTGGTCTGGCGCACCCTGGCCGAGGTCAATGATCTGGAGGTGGGCGGCGGAGGCCGCGGCGATGTGCACAAGCTCACCGCAGCGTCCATCCTCTACGCTGGCGAAGCCTGCAACCGGGTGCTCAACAAGGCCGTGCAAGTGCATGGCGGTAGCGGCTACATCTGGGAGTCCGAAATCAACCGGCTGTTCCGTTGCATCAAGATCCTCGAGATCGGTGCAGGCACATCCGAGGTGCGCAAGATGATCATCGCCGAAGAGCTGCTGCGCGGTTGATTCCCAGACCCGCATGGCAAGCGCAGCTGACCACCACACAAACAAGCAGGCCTTGAAGATGCAACCCTCGTTGACCATCCGCTTTGAGCAACGTGGTGCCGTGGCGTGGATCACGCTGAATCGGCCCGATGCGATGAATGCGCTGTCGGAGACAATGTGCGCCGAATTGCGCGATGCGACCGCGCATTGCGAGCGTGACCCGACCATCCGCGTCATCGTGCTGACCGGTGCGGGCCGTGCCTTCTGCGCCGGCGCCGACCTCAAAGGCGTGTTCGAGAGCAGCGCTGGCGGCCCCGGCCCGAGCGACCCGATGGGCGAGTTTCTCGATCTCGTCGGCGGCATGATGGATCGGCTGCGCATGTGCCCCAAACCCACCATCGCCGCGCTGAACGGTCTGACGATGGCTGGCGGACTGGAGCTGGCCATGGCCTGCGACCTCATCATCGCCGCCGAAAGTGCCCGCATCGGCGACGCACATGCCAACTTCGGCGTGTTTCCGGGCGCGGGCGGCGCGGCGATCCTGCCACGGCGCATCGGCGCCACCGCCGCCAAATACCTGCTGTTCACCGGCGACACCATGCCCGCACGCGAACTGGTTCCGCTGGGCCTGGTGAACCGTGTTGTGCCGGATGCCGAGCTGGTGTCCGAGGTCGAAAAATTCGCCTTGCGCATCGCCAGTAAAAGCCCGCTGGTGCTGCGCCGCATGAAACAGGCCGTGGCCGACGGGCTGGAGCAGCCACAGGCTTCGGCGCTGCGGCTGGAGCGACTGGTGCTCGACGCGCACCGCCATTCGCACGACATACAAGAGGGCCTCGCGGCTTTCGTCGACAAGCGCACGCCCGATTTCAAGGGCTACTGATTTCACCCACTTGTTCTGAATGGACGCATTTCCATGACCAGCCCGCAAGCCGCCGTCTACGTAGTCGGCGTCGGCATGACGCCGACCGGCAAGTTTATTGACCGCGATATCAAGCAACTGACCGCCGCTGCTGTGAATGCCGCGCTGGCCGATGCCGGACTGTCCATCAGCGACATCCAGTCGGCATACTTTTCTAACGCAACCCAGGGCGCGCTCGAAGGCCAGACCATGATCCGTGGCCAGATTGTGTTGCGTTCGATGGGCTTCGAGTCCATCCCGATCTTCAACATTGAGAACGCCTGCGCCAGTGCCAGCTCGGCTTTCAACCTGGCGGTGCAGTACGTGCGCTCGGGGGCAGGCGAGATCGCGCTGGCCATTGGTGCCGAGAAAATGTTTTGCGCCGACAAAGCCAAAATGTTCAGCGTCTTCGACGGCGCCTGGGACGTGGCCACGGTCGAGGAGAACAAACGCAGGCTGCTGCAAATGGGGCACGGTATTGAGCCGCCGGAAGGGTCCATGTCCAAGGCGCCCTACAGCCTGTTCATGGACATTTACGCCGCCTTTGGTCGCTTTCACATGCGCGAGTTCGGCACCACGCAGCGACAAATTGCCGCCGTGTCGGCCAAGAATCATGGCCATTCGGTGCACAACCCGCTGGCGCAATACCGCAATGCATACACCATTGACGAGGTACTGGCCGCGCCCCCCATCGCCTACCCATTGACGCTGCCGATGTGCGCACCCATCAGCGACGGGGCTGCCGCAGTCGTCGTGTGTTCCGAAGCAGCACTGGCGCGCCTGGCAAAGCGTGGGCGCGCCATCAAGGTGTTGGCATCGGTCATTGCCACCGGCAGCACCCGCCGCCCTGAAGACCTGGATCAACACATCACCGTCAAGGCTGCCAAACAAGCCTACGAACTCGCAGGCGTTGGCCCGCAAGACATTTCGCTGGCCGAGGTCCACGATGCCACCGCCATCGGCGAAATCGTGCAGAGTGAAAACCTTGGCTTCTGTGCGTTCGGCGAAGGCGGGCCGCTCGCCGAGCGCGGCGACACCACGATTGGCGGACGCATCCCGATCAACACCTCGGGCGGACTGGAGTCCAAGGGGCACCCGATCGGCGCCACCGGGCTGGGTCAGTTGCACGAACTGGTCGTGCAGTTGCGCGGCGAAGCGGGGGCCCGCCAGGTGCAAGGGGCCCGCCTTGCCATTGCAGAAAACGGTGGGGGCCTGTTCGGAATTGAAGAAGCCGTGGCCGCCATCACCATTCTCGGTCGCTGAAGGGCAAAAATGATTGTTCACGACAAGGTGGCCATCATCACAGGTGGTGCTTCAGGCCTGGGACGCGCGGTGGCTGATGCGCTCGCCGAAGGCGGCGCGCGGTTGTCATTGTTCGACCGCGACAGCGAGCGTGGTGTACAGGCAGCCAACGAACTGGGTTCTGCCGCCATGTTCGAGCAGGTGGATGTCACCAGTGAGTCACAGGTGCAGGCGGGCATCGACGCAACCCTGGCCCGTTTTGGCGCCATTCACATTTGCATCAACTGCGCTGGCGTGCCCGACGCAGCCAAGACCTTGTCCGATGGAAAACCCTTTCCCCTGGCACTGTGGGACAAGGTGATTGCCGTCAACCTGACCGGCACGTTCAACGTGCTGCGCCTGGCAGCCGTGGCGATGGCGTGCAATGAGCCTGAGGGTGATGAGCGCGGCGTCATCATCAACCTGTCGTCCGGTGCCGCACAGGACGGCCAGATGGGACAGGCGGCCTACGCCGCCAGCAAGGCCGGGGTGATCGGCCTCACGCTGCCGGTGGCACGGGACCTGGCCGATCTGGGCATCCGCTGCGTAGCGGTTGCGCCGGGCTTGTTCGAAACGCCGATGGTCGCGGGCCTGCCAAAGAAGGTCGCACTGGCCATCGTTGACCGCATGATTCTGTTCCCGCGCCGCATGGGTCAAGCCAGCGAGCTGGCCCACCTGGTGCGCTCCATCGTCGAGAACCCCTATATCAATGCGACCTGTTTGCACATTGATGCCGGTGCACGCATGAGCACTCGCTGAACGAGACCGACAACACACCGAGACCAGCACCATGAATTTCCTCCCCACCGAAGAACAGCGCATGGCCGTGGAAGGCTTCACTCGCTTCCTGGAGACCGAACTGCGTCCGATTGTCGAACGCTACCAGCCCGACAAGCTAATTGAAAAAGAGGTGATGCTGGAGATCTTCCAGAAGATGCTGCCCTACGGCATGGGCGGCAACGGCATCATTGCCGAGGAACATGGTGGTCTGGGCATGCCCTGGCTCACCTATGCACTGATGTATGAGCAACTCGCTCGCATCTCCGGCGACGTGGCAATCTCGCTGTTGATTCAGCAGCTCGGCGCCTATTCGCTGGAGGTCTGCACGAACGTGGCCATGCGTGAGAAATATTTGCCACGCATGGTACGCGCCGAAATCATTGCCTGCAGCGGCATCAGCGAGCCCGGGGTCGGCTCCAACGTGGCTGAAGTCACCTGCCGTGCCCAGCGCGATGGCGACCACTACATTGTCACCGGGGAGAAAACCTGGATATCCAACGGCCACTACTCCGACTTTTGCATGGTCATCGTGCGTACCTCACAAGAAGGTTCTGGCGCCATCTCGATGATCTTGGTGGACCGCGCCGAACACGGCTACGAAAGCCGCAACATCGACAAGCTCGGGCTCAACAGCACCTCGACCGCTCAGCTGTTCTTCGATGGCGCGCGCGTGCCGGCCGCCAACATGATGATAGCCCCCGGCACCGGCCTGAAGAACACCATGGTGCTGTTCGAGAAAGCGCGTCCTATGGTCGGTCTTACCTCGGTGGGCATCGCACAGGCGGCGCTCGACAAGGCGGTGGCCTATTCGAAGGAACGCCGCCAGCATGGCAAGCCCATCGGCGGCCATCAATTGATCCAGGGCATGCTTGCCGAAGCCGCGACCGAACTCGACGCCGCGCGTCTGCTGGTCTACCGCGCCTTCAACCTGATCGACCACGGCGTGCGCAGCGAGGTGCAAAGCGCCATGGCCAAATGGTACGCGACCGAGATGGCGGTCAATGTCACGTCGAAAGCAGTGCAGATTCACGGCGGCAACGGCATAACCAAAGACTTCGGCGTTGAATTGTTGTTCAGAAACGCACGCATGATGCCGATTCCCGACGGCACCACCGAAATCCAGAAACTCATCATTGGCCGCGCCCTGACCGGCATCAACGCCTTCTCCTAACCCATGACCTCTAACTCCTCGATTAGCCCATCCAGCGAGGCTTCGGTGCTGCAGGCGCGGGACATCACCTTGCGCTTTGGCGGTGTCACCGCGCTGGCCGAGGTCGCCATCGATGTGCGTGACAACGAGCTGCTGGCCATCATTGGGCCCAACGGCGCGGGCAAGAGCTCTTTGATGAACGTGCTCAGCGGCTTCTACCTGCCGCAACAAGGCAGCGTTCACTACCGTGGTCAAGACATCAAAGGCCGCGCGGTGCACCAGATCGCGCGCGAAGGCGTGGTGCGCACTTTTCAGGGCACCCATTTGTTCTCCAACATGAGCGTGATCGACAACATCCTGGTCGGCCGCTACAGCAAGATGCGATCAAATCTGGCGCAGGCATTTCTCTACTTTCCCTGGACCCAGCGTGAAGAAACGCTGCACCGGGAAGCAGTCGAGGAAATCATCGACTTCCTTGAAATTGAGAATATCCGCCACCAGCCGGTAGGCGCGCTCGGCTACGGTCTTCGCAAGCGCGTTGACCTGGGCCGTGCGTTGGCGATGGAACCCAAGGTTCTGTTAATGGATGAACCCATGGCCGGCATGAACACCGAAGAAAAAGAAGATCTGGCCCGTTTCATCATAGACGTGCGCGAGGCCAAGCGCATCCCGGTTGTGCTAGTGGAGCACGACATGGGGGTGGTCATGGATCTGGCAGACCGCGTGGCGGTGCTCGACTTTGGCCGCAAGATCGCCGACGGCACGCCTGCACAAGTGCAGGCCGACCCGGCCGTGATCCAGGCCTACTTGGGAGCAGCGGCATGAGTGCGACCGACCCCGCCCCAGAAGTCGTCATGACCCTGCCGCAGAAGTTGTTCGCCCACGCCCGGGAACATCCACAGTTGCTGGCGCAGCGCGTCAAGCGCAAAGGTATGTGGCGCTGCCATACATGGGCCGACGTATTTGATCGAACGCGCAGCATTGCGCTTGGCGCGGCGGCGCAGGGCCTGCAGCGTGGCGAAACCGCGATTGTGATCGGCGAGAACGAACCAGAGCACTACTGGGCGCTGTTTGCGGCCCAGTCACTGGGCGTCAAAATCGTATCGGTCTACCCTGACGCCACCGTCGACGAGTTGCACTACCTGTGCGAGGATTCAAAGGCCCGCTTCATCTTCGCGCAGGATCAGGAGCAGGTTGACAAGGCGCTTGCGCTGCTGGAGCGGCTGCCCGACATCCGGGGCATCGCCTACTGGGACAACTCGGGCATGTGGTCGTACCGGCATACGCTGCTGCAATCCTTTGATGACCTGACCGCTGAAGGTCGGCGCCAGCACGAGAGGCACCCGCAGCGCTTCGAACGTGAAGTCAACGCCGGCCAAGCGGACGATTTGGCACTACTGACCTACACCTCCGGCACCACCAGCAAGCCCAAGGGCGTGATGATCAGCCACCGCTGGCTGATGGACAACGCGGTTCGGATGAGGAGCGCGTTGCCGCTGGAAGCCGGCATGGAATATTTGTCTTACACGCCGCTGGCCTGGATCACCGAGCAGTTGCTGGGCGTGACCCTCGGGCTGATCACGCCGCTGGTGGTCAACTTCCCGGAAGGCCCCGACCAGGTCTTGCCCAACGTGCGCGAACTTGCGCCGCACATCGTGCTGTTTGGCCCGCGCCAATGGGAGAACATCGCCGCCACCATCGAGGCGCGCATGCTCGCCGCGAGTTGGATGGCACGCGGCATCTACCGCTGGGGCATCCGCATCGGCCATGACGTGCATGTGGCGCGACTCGAAGGGCGCGCGGCACCGTGGCTGTCGCGCCTGCTGCTGCCTGTGGCCGAGGCGCTGGCCCTGCGCCCGGTGCGCGATCAGTTCGGCTTTATTCGCAGCGATGTCGCGGTTTCAGGCGGCACCGCCATGGCACCCGACGTGTTTCGCTTATTTCACGCCATGGGCGTCCACTTGCGCAATATTTATGGCTGCTCGGAGTTTGGTCTGATTGCTGGCCACCGCGGCGAGCGCTGCGACCTCGAAACCGTGGGCCCGCTACTGGATGTGGACCCTGCCTTCGGCGCGCCGCTGGAATCGCGCATTGAGGACAATGGCGAACTGTTGCTGCGCGGAGGTACCGGCTTTCTCGGCTACTGGGGCAAGCCCGAGAAGACCGCCACCATCCAGCGCGACGGCTGGTACGTCAGCGGTGACGCAGTGCGCAAGACCGAGCGCGGAGAACTTGTCTACCTCGACCGGGTGGAACACTTGGTCAAACTCGCCAGCGGTCACCCGTATCCCCCGCAGTTCATCGAGACCCGGTTGCGCTTTTCGCCCTTTATCAAGGACGTGATGGTGCTGGGCGACGCCACCCGGCCCTGGGTTGGCGCGCTGATCAACATCGACATGGCTGTGACCAGCCGCTGGGCCGAGGAGCGGCGCATCGCATTCTCCACCTTCACCGACCTATCGCAGCGGCCCGAGGTGCGGCAACTGGTGCAGGGCGAAATCCGCCGCATCAACAAACTGCTGCCCGAAGGCTCGCGGGTGGTGCGTTTTGCCAATTTTCCGAAGGAGCTTGATCCCGACGAAGGCGAACTGACGCGCACGCGCAAGCTGCGTCGAGAGTTTCTCGAGGTGCGCTACGGGGCGCTGATTGACGGACTGTATGCAGGTGCCGCCGACATTGCCTGCGAAATAGCCGTGACCTACCAGGACGGCCGCCAGGGCGTGTTGCGCGCAACCGTGGTGGCCACCGACATCGACCAGACACACACACCATGATCATCGAATTCATCAACTACACCATCAACGGCGCGCTGCTTGGCCTGCTGTATTCGCTGGTGGCCATGGGCTTTGTCGTCATCTACCGCGCCAGCAAGGTCTTCAATATGGCAATTGGCGAGATGATCGTGCTGGGCGCCTTTCTGCTGTGGTGGGCCATCCAGTCGCGCGGCATGCATCCGGTGCTGGGCATCGCTGTTGCACTGTGCATTTCGGTGCTGATCGGGCTAGTGATTGAACGCCTGCTGTTCAGGCGCCTGATTGGCGAGTCGGTGTTCTCTATGATCATGGTCACCATCGGGCTACTGATCCTGATGCGTGGACTGGTGCTGGCGATCTGGGGTCCGCAGGAGCGTCAGTTCCCCGCCATCTTTCCCCTCACGCCAATCATCTTGGGCGAGATGATCATCCCGCGCTCGCTCGCCATTGGTGGCCTCATCGCGGTGCTGGCGGCCGTGGCGCTGCACTGGTTCTTCAACCGCAGTCGCAGCGGGCTGGCGATGTCGGCGGTGGCCGAAGACCACCAGATCGCTCTGGCCATGGGCATCAGCGTGCGCCGCTCCATCGCCTTCGCTTGGGCGCTTGGCGGCGTTCTGTCGGTCATCACTTCGATGGTCTACCTGAGCGGCAAGTCGCTGACCTTCCTGTCCTCTGAAATCGGCTTCGCCGCCCTGCCGGTGGCCCTGCTGGCCGGGCTCGAGTCCATCGGCGGTCTGCTGCTGGCGGGCATTATCGTCGGGGTCGTGCAGGGACTGACCGCCGCCTACATCGACCCGCTGATCGGCGGCAATGCCGCCGCCGTCGTCCCCTATATCTTCATGCTGGTGGTGCTGGTGGTTCGTCCGACCGGCATGTTCGGCTGGAAACGCATTGAAAGAGTCTGACCCATGGATCCCTCCGGCATTTTTTCCACCAGTTATGCGCGCGACCGCGCGCTGATCCGTACGCGCGCCCAATGGGTCACCCTGGGACTGTTCATCGCAATTCTCCTGTTCCTCCCCTGGTTCGCCTCGGCGCGTCTGGTAGCCGTAGCCAACCTGATGCTGGTCACGTCCATCGTGGTGGTCGGGCTGCAGATCACCACCGGCTACGCCGGGCAAATCAACCTGGGCCAGGCCGCCTTCATGGGCGTCGGCGCCTACGCCGCCAGCGTGGTCGAGGTCAAGGCCGGGCTGCCGTTCTGGGTGGCGGTGCCGGTGGCGGGCCTGGTAGCGGCGCTGGCCGGCTGGTTGTTTGGCATGACGGCGGCGCGCATCAAGGGCTTTTACCTCGCGCTGACCACCATCGCGGCCCAGTTCATCTTTCACTTCATTGTGCTGAATCTGCCTTCAGCCTGGCTCGGCGGCGTGAATGGCTTCAGCCTGGAGCCGGCGCGGATGGGCACATTTTTGTTCAACACCGACCGCTCGCTGTACTACCTGTTTCTTGTCGTCACCATGGTGATGGTCATCGGCGCTTTCGGTATCCTGCGCAGCCGCCACGGGCGCGCCTTTGTCGCCGTGCGCGACGACGATGTGGCCGCCGGCATGATGGGCGTTGACGTGGCCGGCGCCAAGTCGCGCGCCTTCGTGCTCGGCGCTTTTTACGCTGGCATCGGTGGTGCCCTGTGGGCCTACCAGGTGCGCTTCGTCTCGGTCGATCAGTTCACGCTGTTCAACTCGATCTGGTTCATTGCCATGATGATCGTCGGCGGGCTCGGCTCGATCGTCGGGGCACTGATAGGCACCGTGCTCATCCGTGGTGTGCAGGAAACCATCACCAGCCTCGGGCCCGACCTGGTCGAGCGCATCCCCAGCCTGAGCAGCGACCTGATCTTCGCCAGCATGAATGTGTTTCTCGGCCTCATCATCACGCTGTTCCTGCTGCTTGAACCGAAAGGCCTGATGCACCGCTGGAACATCCTGAAAACCAACTACCGGCTCTGGCCGTTTCACCACTGAGCCCGCCCGGCACAGCGAGTCGCAATCCCCCGCCCCTTTTCCTCACCACCACCACAATTGGAGACAAGCATGCAACGCAATACCTTTCTCAAACTCACGGCCGCCCTGGCCTCTGGTCTGCTGCTGAATGCGCCCGCCCATG
Organism: Hydrogenophaga sp. FW305-3-2-15-A-LB1; assembly: GCF_058787875.1. Taxonomy (NCBI): domain Bacteria; kingdom Pseudomonadati; phylum Pseudomonadota; class Betaproteobacteria; order Burkholderiales; family Comamonadaceae; genus Hydrogenophaga; species Hydrogenophaga sp. FW305-3-2-15-A-LB1. The sequence continues at coordinate 48,035 of NZ_JBYTAE010000001.1, forward strand.
CGCAATCGACGACGATCAACGTGGCCGCCTTTGCCGACTTCGCCGGCCCCTACGCCAACGTCATGTCCCAGATGCAGGGCGGGCGACTCGCAGTGATCGAGTGGTGGAACAAGGAAGTCGGCAGCAAACTCAACGTGCAGATCGTCGTCAAAACCTTCGACACCCGCTACGACGTGGCGCAAACCGCCAGCCTGTGGCCCGGCATCAAGGCCGAAGTCAAACCCGCGATCCTGCTCGGCCTCGGTGGCCCGGATGCCGCCGCGTTGCAGCAGCGCTTGCCGGAAGACAAGATTCCCATGGTCATGGCCACCGCCACCTACGGCTTCGGCTGGAAACCCAACCAATGGGCCCTGAACCTGCGCCCCACCTACGCCCACGAGGCGGGCGGATTCCTGGAATGGTTCCGCACCACCAAACTCGATGGCAAGCGCCCTGTCAAGGTGGCGATCATCACCTCCGAAGCCACCCCCGCTTATGCCGACATGGCCAAGGGCCTGCAAAGCTACACCAAGGCCAACCCGGACAAAGCCACCTTCGTCGAGGCGATCTGGACCGAAGTGCAACCGGCCGACCTGACCCTGGCGGTGCGTCGCCTGGTCAATGCTGGCACCGATGTGATCGTGATCCAGACCAACACCGCCCAGGCCGTGGCCACCAAACGTGCGCTGCAGGCGCTGGGCAAAAACGTCCCGATCATGCTCTCGCTGCACAACGGCGTGGTGGGATCATCTAAGGCACTGGGCGACCCGAATGGCTTTGCCGGTGATTTCGAAGTGGGCGCCATCGCCGATGCCAGCGAAGACGACACGACCGCACGCAAGTTCTACAGCATGTTGCAGGAAAAGCATGGCCTGAAATCGGGCTGGAATGCCATGACCATCATGGGCCTGGGCCAAAGCGTCGTGGCAGTGCGCGCGATTGAGGCCACCATCAAGGCCAAGGGTGCCGGCAAAGTCACTGGCGAAGCGGTGCGCGAGACCTTGATGAACAGCCAGTTCACCAGCAACGACCTGATGGGCATACTGCCAGGCGTGGACTTCAGCAACGACACCCCCTTTCCCACCGGCACCGCCAAGGTCAACATCGCGACCATGAAGGACGGCAAGGTCGTTCGGGCTGCAGCCGATGTGAACGTGCCAGTGGTGCCTAAATGGTGAATTCAGCCATTGCTGCAGCACCGGATCAACGGACCACGCCCCATGCGGCTGCCGATCCGGCGGTGCTGACTCTATCCAACGTTGAGGTGTTGTATGCCGAGGTGATCCTGGCGCTCAAGGGCGTGTCGATGAAGGTCCCCGAAGGCGGGTGCGTGGCGCTGCTGGGCGCCAACGGCGCAGGTAAGAGCACCACCCTGAAAGCCATCTCCGGCGTCATTGACTCGGAAGATGGCCGCGTCTCGGGCGGGTCGATCACCTTCGACGGCCGACCGATTCAGGGGCACGATCCGGCGACCGTGGTGCGCGGTGGTCTGGTTCATGTGATGGAAGGGCGGCGCGTGCTGCAGCACATGACGGTCGAGCAAAACCTCATCATCGGCGGCCACATGTTTCCATCGGCGCAGGCGATGCGCCAGGCGATGGACAGCGTGTACGAAGCGATTCCGCGCCTGGCCGAACTGCGAAAACGCACGGCCGGCTATCTGTCGGGCGGCGAGCAGCAGATGCTGGTGATCGGGCGCGCAATCATGGCCGAGCCCAAACTCATGCTGATCGACGAGCCGTCACTCGGGCTGGCGCCGCGCATGGTCGAGGAAGTCTTCAGCGTGCTGCGCCACCTGCGTGAGCAGGGGCTGTCGCTGCTCATCGTCGAGCAAAACACACGCGTCGCCCTGGAGATCGCCGACTATGGTTATGTCATGGAGAGCGGTCGCATCGTGCTGGAGGGGCAGGCCCAGGAACTCCGCGACAACGAGGATGTGCGCGAGTTTTATCTCGGCCTGGACCGCGAGGGGGTGCGCAAGAGCTTTCGCGAGGTAAAGCACTACAAGCGACGCAAGCGCTGGTTGGGGTAGCAGTCGGTTGGCTGGTGGTTTTAGTTCGGTTTGAGGAGCAACAACAAATGAGTGGTCCCTTGCAAGGTTTGAAAGTGATCGAGTTCGGCGGCATTGGCCCCGGACCGTTCTGCGCAATGTTGCTGTCCGACATGGGCGCCGACGTGATCCGCCTGGATCGCAAGGCCGACAAGGGAAAAGACCGCGGAGATGGCACCTTCCTTGCCAGTGGGCGGCGCAGCGTGTTGCACCGCGGTCGCCGTTCGGTGGCGGTCGACCTGAAGTCGCCCGCAGACGTGCAGCGGGTGCTGGCACTTGTCGACGGGGCCGACGCGATCATTGAAGGTTTTCGCCCGGGCGTGATGGAGCGGCTGGGTTTGGGCCCAGACGTGCTGCTGGCACGCCACCCACGACTCGTCTACGGGCGCATGACCGGCTGGGGCCAGGACGGCCCGCTCGCGCAGGCCGCCGGTCATGACATCAACTACATCGCGCTGTCGGGCGCGCTCAGCATGATTGGCCGCTCGGACGGCGGGCCAGTAGCGCCGCCGGCGATGGTCGGCGACCTGGGCGGCGGCGGCATGATGCTTGCCTTTGGCATCGTTTGCGCTTTGCTTGAAGCGCGCACCTCTGGCCGTGGTCAGGTGGTCGATGCTGCGATCACCGACGGCGCGGCGCTGCTGACCTCCATCGTCTGCGACCTCAAAGCGCTGGGAATGTGGAAGAATGAACGGCAGGCCAATCTGTTGGATGGCGGATCGCATTTCTACGACACCTATGAGTGCGCTGACGGGAAATGGATCTCGATCGCATCACTGGAACCCCAATTCTATGTGTTGCTGCTGGAGAAGCTAGGCATCAACGATCCCGAGTTTCAACGGCAACGCGATCCGGCCGTCTGGCCGACGCTCAAACGCCAGATCGCCGACATCTTCCGCATCCAGCCGAGAGCGCACTGGTGTGCGTTGCTGGAAGGGACCGACGTGTGCTTTGCACCGGTGCTGACTCTGGAAGAGGCTGCACATCATCCACACAACAGTGCGCGCGGCACTTTCTTTGAGCGAGACGGCGTGCTCCAACCTTCACCGGCACCGAGGTTCAGCCGGACGGTGACTGATCGCCCAAGCCCCGCGCCGTTCATTGGCGAACACGACGACGAACTCTTGTAGTCGAAGAATGGTGGGGGCTGGGGAAAATGGACCACAGGCATTCGACGCAGTTTCAGCCCGACCAAATCGAACGCATCAACCGCGAGCTGAAAATCCTTCCGCCGCCCGATGATCATTTGCATTGAGCCGCAGTGCTTTGCCGGGCGGTCTCCGCCGAGCACCGATCAGACCGCTTTGACCAGTGACTTGGTGTAGATGCGGTAGGTGCCGATGCCGCGCGACACGATGTCTCCGTCGAGTGCGTCGAGCGTGACCTTCACCGACACATAGGCCACCGTCTTGCCGATGTGGTCAGGCGTTGCCGATGCAAACAGGATTCCTGTGCCGACCGCACGCATGAAATCCACAGTGAGCGTGACCGTTACCGACGACTGGATGAGCTGGCCGCTGCCCGGGATCGGCCGGTCGATCAGGGTTCTGCCCCCGACCGCATCGAGCAAGGTCAGGGGCACGCCGCCGTGGAGCACGCCGTGGGGGTTGAGGTGGTCGCGCCGGATCGGCAGCCGGAAATACAGGCCGCGCTCGTTGTGCAGGATGTCGTACCCGACGAGCTGCTGAAAAGGCCCGTGGGAGTACGTTGCCGACGGAAGAGGAGGCTGCGAGGTCACTCTTGATCGACCTTGAAGTAGTCGGGCTTTCCGGCTGGCCAGAACTCGCCCCACAGCAGCATCCCGCCTTCGACGTTGAGCACCTCGCCGGTGATGAACTTGCCCGAGGGTGCGGCGAGGTAGACCACCGCCTCCGCGATGTCCTGCACGTCGCCGGCCCGTTTCATCGGATTGCACGAGTAGAAAGTGGAAACGTTTTCCTCGCGGTAGTTGTTGAAACCGTTGCTCTCGATGGCGCCGGCGCCAATGCAGTTCAGGCGGATGCCGTGCTCTGCCCACTCGATGGCCAGCGTGCGGGACAGCGCAATGACGCCCGCGCGCGAGGCGGTGGTGTGCGCCATGCCCGTGAGGCCGCGGTCGATGGCGGCGGTGATGTTGACGATGTTGCCGGGCCGGCCTTGCTCCACCCAGCGCCTGGCCGCGCCCTGCATCATGTACCAGCTGCCATTGAGGTTGGTGTCGATCACCGCGTTCCAGCCCTTGACGTTGAAGTCCATCGCATGGGCGGCAAACTGGCCGCCAGCGTTGTTGACCAGCACGTCGACGCCGCCCAAACGTTCCCACACGGCACTGAGCATGGCGTCCACCTGCTCGGGGTCGCGGATGGTCATCGGGTAGGTGATTACCTCACGGCCCGACAGCGCGCGCAGTTTTTCGGCGCAGTCCTCGAGTTTGTCGGCCTTGCGCCCGCAGATGGCGAGCGTGGCACCCAGCCGCGCGAACAGGAAGGCAATCGCCTTGCCGATGCCACTGCCGGCGCCCGACACCAGCACCACTTTGCCGGCGAAAAGGTCGTCGCGATAGACCGTCGGGAGTGCGGCCAGGGCCTCGTCGCCCGGGCCGAACTTGGGGTGTTGCGAGTCAGCCGAATTCATGTGTTCACCTTGAAGTAATCGGGTTTGGCGATGGTCCAGACTTCGCCCCAGAGCACGCCGCCGCCATCCACCGTGAGCAGTTCGCCGGTGACGAACTTGCCGCTGGGCGCGCTGAGGTAGACCGCGGCCTCGGCCACGTCCTGCACGTCACCGACATGTTTCATCGGGTTGGCTCCGGCGAAGGCCTTCACCGCCTCGGGGGAGTACTGACGAAAGCCGGTGCTGGCGATCGCTCCAGGCGCTATGCAATTGACGCGGATGCCATGCTGCGCCCACTCCACTGCAACAGTTTTAGACAGGTGAGTCACCGCGGCGCGCGCAGCGCAGGTGTGCGCCACGCCCGGCATGCCCCGCTGGAAGGTGGCGACGATGTTGACGATGTTGCCCCGCGTGCCGGTGCCCTGCCAGCGGCGCGCCATCGCATGCATCATGTACCAGGTTCCGTTCAGGTTGGTGTCGATCACCGCCTTCCAGCCCTTGACGCTGTAGTCCAGCGCCCGCTGCGGGAATTGCCCGCCGGCGTTGTTGACGAGCACGTCGATGCGTCCGAAGTGCAGCCAGGCCACGTCGATCAACTGTTCCACCTGCTCGGGATCACGGATCGTCATAGGGTGCACCAGCACATCAGGGCTGCCGAGCCGGCGCAGCCATTCGGCGCAGCTCTCTAGCTTGGCTGGGTCGCGCCCGCAGATGACCAGCTTGGCGCCCAGGCGCGCGTACAGGAAGGCGATGGCTTTGCCGATGCCGCTGCCGGCGCCGCTGACCATCACCACCTGGCCTTCGAAGAGTCCGCTCTGGTAGACGGTGGGGCGGGTTGCGAGGGCTTCATCGTCGAAGCCGAAGGTGGTGTCTTCTGTCATGTTGTCCCTTCAGAATCGGAAAATTCCGTAGTGCGGGTCGGCGATCGGGGCGTGTGCGGCGGCTGAGAGTGCCATGCCCAGTGCGTTGCGGGTGTCAGTGGGCGCCAGCAGACCGTCGTCCCACAAGCGCGAGGTGGCAAAGTAGGCGTTGGATTCGCGTTCGGCCTTTTCGTACACGCGCTGGCGCAATTGCGCCATCTCGGCCTCATCGGGCGTGTGGCCCTTGCGGCGCAACTGGGCGATTTTCACGTCGGCGAGGGTGTTGGCGGCCTGATCGGGGCCCATCACCCCCATGTGCACGTTCGGCCAGGCCCAGATCATCCGTGGATCCCACGCCCGTCCGCACATGCCGTAATAGCCCGCACCGAAAGCTGCGCTGGTGATGACGGTGAACTTGGGCACCTCGCTGCCAGCCTGCGCCATCAACATCTTGGCGCCGTCCTTGGTGATGCCTTCCATTTCGTAGTTGCGGCCGATCATGTAGCCGGTGGTGTTTTGAAGAAACACGAGCGGTGTACGGTTCTGATTGCACAGCGAGATGAAGTGCGCCGCTTTCTTGGAACTGTCGCTGAACAACACGCCGTTGTTGGCGAGGATGCCCACGCGGTACCCCCAGATGTAGGCGTAGCCGCAGATCAGCGTGGTGCCATAAGCGGGTTGGTATTCGTGGAAGCGGCTGCCGTCGACGATGCGGGCAATGAGTTCGCGCTGGTCAAACTGCACCCGGTGGTCGGGCGAGACGATGCCCAGCATTTCGTCGGGGTCGTAGTAGGGTGGCTCGGCATCGCGTTCTGGCAGGTAGCTTTTCGTCGCGGGCTTGAACTGCGCAACGATCTCGCGGCAAATCGCGATGGCGTGGGCCTCATTGTCAGCCGGGTAGTCGACCGTGCCGGATACCTGGGTGTGTAAATCACAGCCTCCGATCTCGTCGGCGGTGTGCTCCTCACCGGTGGCGGCCTTCACGAGCGGTGGCCCGCCGAGGAACACGCCGCCGGTGCCACGCACGATGATGCTGTAATCGCACAGCGCCGGGATGTAGGCACCGCCGGCGGTGCAGTTGCCGAACACCATCGCGACCTGCGGCACGCCGGCCTTGGACAGCAGGCATTGGTTGCGGAACACCCGGCCACCCTCGATGTACACGCCTGACAGTTCTTCAAGGAAGGCGCCGCCGCTGTCGCACAAATGCAGGACCGGCAACTGGTTCTCCAGCGCGATGTCCAGCAGTCGTGCCAGCTTGCGTGGCGTGAGCGTGTACCAGACACCGCCCTTGACGCTGGAATCGTCGGCGTGGATCAGCACCTCGCGGCCACTGACCACGCCCAGGCCAGTGACCACGTTGGCACCCGGGACCTCGCCGTTGTAGTCCTCGCAGGCAGCCAGCGCCGAGAACTCAAGAAAGGGCGTACCGGGATCTAGTAGCAGGTCCAGCCGTTCACGTACCAGTAATTTGCCCTGCGCGCGCACGCGCTTGATCTCATGCGGCGGACGTTGGTGGCGCGTGATTTCCATGCGCTCGCGAAAATTCGCGACGATGGCGCTCATGGCTTGATGGTTTCGCCGGAACGCTTCGGATGCGGTGTCGATGCGGGAGTCGATGCGTTTCATCAATCGGTTCTCAGGGGTCTTGCAGCGTCACGAGGGTGGACTTGAGAGCGAAGGTGTTGCCAACGGCAAAGTACACAGTCTTGACCCGGGCGTCGCGCGGTGCCGTCAGCGTGGTTTCCAGCTTCATGCTTTCGATCACGATGAGCGGTTGGCCCGTGTGCACGGCTTCGCCGGCTGCCACATGAACCGCGATCACCGTGCCGGGCATTGGCGCCTGCAGCAAGTCGGAAGCGGCACCGGCCCGGTCGCCGCCGGAGGCTGCGCTGAGATCGATCACCTCGACTTCAAGGGCACCGGTGGCCGCACTGTGCACGAATCGACTGTCGCCTTGCGCGGCGATCCAGACGGCTTGCGGGCGCTGATCCACGGTGACCCGCCAACGGCCATCAGGCAGCGTCTTCCCCTGCATCTCGAATTTGCGTTCGCCATGGCTGACGTGGAACACGCCATTCGCTCCACGTGTTACCACGAGGTCATGGACCTTGCCATTGATGACATAGCGGCGGCGCATCGTCAATTCCTCCAGGGTCCCATGGCGGCGTGCATCGCGGGAATGGAGTGAACGGCGCGCAACAGTTCGCGGTCGGCGAGCACCGCCGATGCCAGTACCAGGTCGATGTCATCGGGGGTGAGAGACTCGCGCAGCTCGTCGGCGCAGCGTGCCAGCATGCCGGTGTCGGCCTGCCCAGCACGGAACTCGGCATGGCGCAGTACCCGCGTGAGGTAGCGTGCGTTGGTGGTCAGACCCAACAGCACCGATTGCTCAAGCGCCAGGATGGAGCGTTCGATAGCCTGTGCACGCGTGTTTCCATGGCAAATAATTTTGGCGATCATGGGGTCAAATGCGGCAGTTACCGCCTGTCCTTCGCGCACGCCGGCATCAACCCGCACGCCGGAACCAGAGGGTGGTCGCCAGCACAGGATGTCACCGGTGGAGGGGCGAAAATCATGCTCGGCGTCTTCGGCGTAAAGCCTGCATTCGATGGCGTGACCAAGCTGCACGATGTCCGCCTGGGTGTAGCCGAGCGGCTCACCCTGGGCGACGCGTACCTGTTCGCGAACGAGGTCAAAGCCCGTCACCATTTCGGTGACCGGGTGTTCGACCTGCAGACGCGTGTTCATCTCAAGAAAGTAAAACTCGCCACCGGCGCCGTAGATGAACTCCACGGTGCCGGCGCCGCGATAGTTGGCGGCGCGGGCAATGCCGGCTGCGGCTTCGCAAATATCGTGGCGCTGCACCGGTGAAAGGGCCGGGGAGGGGGTTTCTTCAATGATTTTCTGGAAGCGTCGCTGCACTGAACATTCACGCTCCCAGAAATGCACCAACTGGCCATGCGCGTCGCCCATCACCTGCACCTCGATGTGCCGCGGGCGCTCCACATAGCGCTCGACAAACAGCCGACCGTCGCCAAAATAGCGCTCACCTTCGCGCCGTGCGGTCTCGATCTCGCGATCCAACACGGCGAGGTCACGCACGATGCGCATGCCCTTGCCGCCACCGCCGGCTGAAGGCTTGATCAGCAGCGGCGCGCCGAGCGCCCTGGCGCGCTCGACGAAGCTGGCCGGGTCATCGTCCTCGATGGCGCTCGGTGCCACCGGAAAGCCGCGTTGGGCGACGAAGCTGCGCGCGCGCACCTTGTCGCCCATCAGTTCGATGCTGTCCGGACGCGGGCCAATGAAGACGATGCCAGCAGCTTCCAGCGCACGCGCAAACGCCGCGTTTTCAGACAGGAAGCCGTAACCGGGATGCAGCGCCTGTGCCCCAATGCGCCGACACGCTTCAACCAACTGCGCGATATCGAGGTAGGCCGCCACGGGCGTCAAGCCGTGCAATTCGACCGACTCGTCAGCCTCCAGCACGGCCGGGCTATCGGCGTCCACCGCGTGGTGGGCCACCACGGTGGCGAGCCCCATGCCCTTGAGTGTGTGCAGGATCCGCAGCGCGATCTCGCCACGGTTGGCGATCAGAACTTTTTGAAACACGGGCGGAACCAGTTGTACGGCGGGTGACGAACGGCGTCTGGTGTCAATCGAGCACGGGGATGGGTTCGGACACGCGCTCGAAGCGGGAGTTTTTGGCGTCCGAGCGCAACACGAGCACGCTGCTCGGCGAGTGCCGGTCATTGGGGCCGAAACTGATGGGAGAAGCCAGCCCATCGGTGCTGAAGTTCTTGGTTGTCTCCAGCTTCTCGACGACACAGGCGCGGGTCAGCGCCTTGCCACAGCGGCGGATCGCGTCTTCCATTAGCAGCGCACCGACGTAGGCTGTGATCGAATAGCGGTTGAGCGACTTCAACTCGTCGGCTGACAGATATTTCTGTGCCAACCCCATGAACTTGGCCATGCCTGGCACCGACAGGTCGGTCAGAGGCGGGACATAGTCTGCGACGAAGTAGCCGTCGCCCGCGGCACCGGCGAGCGCCTGAACAGGGGTCAGGTGGGCCGAATGCACGGCAAGGAAGGTCAGCGACATCTGGTTTTTAGCGGATTCCTTCATCAGCATCGAATGCTCGGCTACCACGCCGCCCGACGCGAGAAAGGTCGCTCCCACCTGCTTCAGACTCAGCATCTCAGCCGAGAAGTCCTTGGTGCCACGCTTGAAGGAGATCTCGGACACGCTGTTAAGCCCCAGATCCTTGATCGCCTTCTGGTAGCCGCAACGCACGTCGCTGCCAAACTCGTCATCCTGATAGACCAGCGCAAACTTCTCCTTTTGCAACTTCTTGCTAGCGACCATGTTTTTCATGGCGGAGCTCAACTCCTGACAATAGGTTGGCCCGATCACAAATACCGTTTTGTTCGGTGGGGTGAAGTGCGCTGCTGCCACGGCCATCGCGTTGATAGTTGGCAAGCCTTGCTCGTTGATGTAGGGCAGCATGGCTTGCAGCATCGCTGAGCCCGAGGTGCCGATGAGGCCGAAGATGCCTTCCACGTCGACCAGTCGCTTGACGCCTTGCACAGCACGCTGAGGCACATAGCCGTCATCTTCCTGGCGAATTTCCACCTTGCGGCCGTTGATGCCACCACGGGCGTTGACATCCTGCTCCCATACCCGCAAGGCAAGCATGTGGGCCTTGCCCAGCAGGCTAGGGGGGCCGCTGACGGGCGTCACCGAGCCGAGGACGATTTTGGCGTCGGTCACACCGGGGTCGGCAGCAGCGGCGGTCGTGGCCGTCAGGCTGATAACCATGCTGAGCAGACTGGTGGCGGCATATCGAAAGTATTTGCGTGTCATGAAAAGGCACTCCTGGTTGAGTAATGGGGGAGGGGCTGGTGGCACGTCGTCTTGATTACTTGGAACTCAGAAATTCAGAGGCTCGCTCGAATTTCCCGGCGCTGGCATTCGCCTTGAGCAAAATGGGGCGGGTCCCCGACTGTCGAATATTGGGCCCGAAGGTCAATGGGGCCATGATGCCGTCGCTGGTGAAATTTTTGGTCTGCTCGAGCTTTTCGACCACGCAGGCACGTGTGAGGTTTTTGGCACATGCGTTGAGCGCTGATTCGAGCAACTGGACACCTACATAGGCGGTCAATGAATACCGGTTCATGTCCTTGACCTCATTGGCTGAAAAATATTTGTAGGTCAGTGCGGTGAGTTTGCCAATGCCCTGTGTTTGTATGTCGGTCACTGGAGGCACATACTCGGCGACGTACACGCCGTCTGCTGCCGGGCCGGCCAGGGCCAGTACCGCAGGCAGATGCGAAGGGTGAGCGGCCAGGCGCACGGCTTGCATCTGGTTCTTCGCGATCTCTTTGAGCATGGCGGCGGTTTCGGTGATGATGCCGCCGGTCAGCACGAAGGTGGCGCCGGCGCGCTGCACGCTCAACACCTCGGCGGAAAAATCCTTCGCCCCGCGTTTGTAGGCAACTTCGATGCTGCTTTTCAAGCCGAGCTCTTTCAGGGCCTGTTCGTAGCCGCATTTGACGTCGGTGCCGTAATCGTCTTCCTGGAAGATCAGGCCGAACTTCGATCCCTGCAGCTTCTGGGATGTGACCAGATGCTTCATGCTGGCAGAGACCTCCTGGCAGTAAGTTGCCCCGATATTGAACAGCGTCTTGTGCGGTGGGTTGAAGTGGGCGCTGTTGACGGCGATATGGTTGATGGCGGGAATTTTCTGCTCGTCGATGATGGGCAGCATGGCCAGCAACTGCGACGAGCCGGAGGTGCCGATCAATGCAAAGATCTGTTCGACATCAATCAGTTTTTTCAGACCCTGGACAGCGCGCTGCGGCACATAGCCGTCGTCCTCAATGCGAATGTCGACTTTGCGTCCGCCGATGCCGCCGCGCGAATTGACGTCCTGCTCCCAAACTTTCAGGGTCGTGGCAATGGCCTTGCCAATGATGCTGGGCGGGCCGCTCAGCGGGATGACCGCGCCAAGCACGAGTTTCTCGTTCGTGACCCCGGGATCTGCCGCCAGTGCGCTGCCGAAGGTCAGTGCGGCGAGGGCGCCGAGGCAAAAGCGCTGGGTCAGCTTCTGTAGTGTTCGCATCGCAGGTCTCCTATGGAATAAGCAGCGCGTGTGCTGCGGGGTCAGAATCGGAAGGGCCAATGGGTCCAGTAATGCTTGATGTCGCGCCATCGCCCCATCAGGCCATCGGGCTCAAAACGCAGGAACAACACAATCGCGAGTCCATAAATGACGCCTTTGATCTCATAGGCGGCAGTGGAGCCCGACCCGCCGAAGCTGGCGCCGATCATGCCGAACACGAAGCCCAGGCTTTCGTTGAGCAGGACGATGAAAGCCGTTCCGAGCAAGGCGCCGGCTACAGAACCCAGGCCGCCGACGATGAGCATGGAGAGCGCCTCGATCGATATCAGCAGGCTGAAGCTGTCGACATTCAGGTAGCGTGTGTAGTAGGCCAGCAAGCCCCCGGCGATGCCGGTGTAGAAGGCGCTGACCATGAACGCCAGCAACTTGTAGCGCACCAGGTTGACGCCCATGGCCTTGGCTGCGATGTCGTGCTCCCGAATCGCCTGGAACGCCCGGCCAATGCGGCTGCGCAGGATGTTCAGGGTGATGAAGGTGAACACCACCACAAAGCACAGCACCACGTAGTAGTAGCCACGTTCTGCCCCCAGCGCCTGACCGAACAGCGAGGGTTGCGGCACCGTCAAGCCTTCCGAGCCTCCGGTCAGGTCGCCACCGTTGAGGATCAGGTGGTTGATGATCACGGCAAATGCCATCGTCGTGATGGCCAGGTACAGCCCTTTGAGACGCAGCGAGGGTATGCCCACGATGATCCCGGCGATGGCCGCGCTCACGCCACCGGCAAAGATGGACGCCAGCATTGGCCAGCCAAGTTTGCTGGCCACGATGCCGGCCGTGTAGGCGCCGACCGCCAGAAACCCCGAGTGCCCGAGCGAGATCAGCCCGGTGGTCCCGGTCAGCAGGTTAAGGCCCAACACCCCCACCGCTGTGATCAGCAGCAGCAGAATGACGGAGACATAGTACTTGGCCAGCAGCAGTGGCGCGGCCGCCAGCAGCGCCACCAGCAGACACGACCAGACGATGACAGGAACCGAGTCGGTCAGTGCCAGCAGCTGACGATAGTTTTGTTTGAAGTTTCCGCTACGCATCAGACACGCTCGATTTCAGGTTTGCCGAACAGGCCATAGGGTCTGACCATAAGGACGACGAGGATCAAAACAAAACCGGCGATCTCCTTCATGCCGCGGCCGATATAGCCTTCCGACAGATTCTCGACCACCCCGATCAGGATGCCGCCGAGTGCGGCGCCGAACACCGAGTCCAGCCCGCCCAAGATGACCGCGGGAAAGCTGCGCAGACCTGTCGTCCACATGCCGGGATTCACGTCGTAGATCACGCCGATCAACACGCCCGCAATGGCGGCGAGCCCCGCCGACAGGGCCCAGGACAAGGCGAAAATGCGCTTGACATTGATGCCCATCAGCAGGGCTGCAGTTTGCACGTTGGCGGTGGCACGCATGGCGATACCGACCCGCGAATAGCGAAAGAAGGTCCACAGGCCGAGCAGTACGGCCGCCATCAGCCCAACGGAATACAGCTGCGCCGGGTACAGGCCGGCCGGGCCGATCTTGATGACCTCCGTTGGCAGGCCGGCATTGAGCGGCATGGGGTCTGCGCCCCAGATCAGCACCACCACCGAGCGCAGGATCACGGCCAGGCCAATGGTCACCATCACCGTGGAAAACACCGGCTGACCAAGCATCGGACGGATCAGCAAGACCTCGATCAGAAGGCCAATCAGCACCGAGGCCGCGACAGTTGCTGCCAGCATGAGCCAGAAGCCAAATTGGAAGGTGCCGGCCAGGGTGAAGGCGATGTAGGACACCAGCATCATCAGCTCGCCCTGGGCGAAGTTCACCACGCCGGTGGCGCGGTAAATCATCGCAAAGCCCATGCCGATGAAGCCGTAGAGCAGGCCCACGGCGATGCCGGAAATGACCAGTTGCAGAAAATAGTCCATCAGCCCGCTCCTGCGCCGTAGATGATCGCGATCTCTTTCGCGAAGGTTTTTTCGATGACGTTGCGGCGCACCTTCTGGGTGGCGGTGAGTTCGCCGTCGTCGTGGTCGAGTTCTTTTTCCAGGATCAGGAACTTGCGGATGTTCTCGACCCGGGCAAACAGCTTGTTCACACGCTTGACGTCCTCGTCGATCAGTTCGCGCACCTCGGGCAGCGCGGCCAGGCTCTTGTAGGTGGTGTAGGCCAGTTTGCGTTCTTGTGCCCACTTGCCGACCGTTTCGTAGTCGACCTGGATCAGCGCCGCCAAATAGTGGCGTCCGTCGCCCAGGATGATCGCCTCGCGCACATACAGGCTGTCCTTGAGCGCGTTTTCGATCTCCGAGGGCGCGATGTTCTTGCCGCCGCTGGTGATGATGATGGCCTTCTTGCGGTCAACGATCATCAGCTCGCCGTTGTCAGCCAGCGCCACGATGTCGCCCGTGTGCAGCCAGCCGTCCACCACGGTCTTGGCGGTGGCGCCTTCGTCGTGGATGTAGCCCTTGAACACGGCGGGGTGCTTGACGACGAGCTCGCCGTCCTCCGCGATCTTCCAGTTCAGGCCGTCGATGGGCAGGCCGGTGGCGCCCAGTTTGATCGCTTTTTCATGCTGGAAGAAGATCACCCCGCCGGACTCGGTCATGCCGTAGACCTGGTACACCGGAATGCCGAGGATGCGGAAGAACTTCAGTACCTCGGGCGAGACGCTGGCGCCGCCACAGAAGCCGCACTGCATGCGGTCCAGGCCGACGAATTTCTGCAGATTGCGAAACATCAGCAACCACAGAACGAAGAAGTGCAGGCGATCCGACAGACTGCGCTGGCCCCCTTGCGCCTCGACCTTTTCGAACAGACGGCGCCCGGCATCGAAGCAGCGCTGGAAAGCCCAGCGCTGAAAGCGCGAGGCGTCCTGCATGCGGATCAAAATGCCTTGCTGCAGCTTCTCCCAGATGCGCGGCACGCCCAAAAACACCGTGGGTGCGATCTCGCGCAGATTGACGGCTACCGTGTCGATCGATTCGGCGTAATTGACCACGCCACCGGTGAGCAGGTGCATGACCGTCGAGAAGGCACGCTCGGCCACGTGGCACAACGGCAGGTAGCAGACCACTTCGTAGTTGTGCCGGTCGAGCTTGAAATGGGTTTTGAGCTTGTCAACGGTGACGATCAGGTTGCGGTGCGACAGCATCGCGCCCTTGGGCGGCCCGGTGGTGCCCGAGGTGTAGACCAGCATGCAGGTGTCATCGGGCTGGGTGTCCTCGATGGCACGATCAAAGGCGCTCGCGTGCTGGGGCGATGCCGCGGCGTTTTGGTCTCCTAGCTCAAGCACGTCCTCGAACGACATCAGCTTGTCGTGTTTGTAGCCGCGCATCCCCTTCATGTCGACGCAGATGATCTTCACCAGGTCGGGCAGGCCGGTGTCGTGCTTGGCCATGGCGTCGAGCACCTTGTCGACCTGTTCCTGATCGCCGCAGACCACGAACTTGCTGTTCGAGTGGTGCACGATGTACTGCAGTTCCGGCCACGGGTTGGTGGGGTAGATGCCCACCACGACACCGCCGATGGCTTGCGTGGCCAGGTCGGTGAACATCCACTGCGGACTGTCCTCGCTGGCAATCGCCAGCCGGTCGCCCTTGTCGAAGCCCAGAGACTTGAGACCGAGGGCGAAGCGGCGCGCCGTTTCGAAATAGTGCTGCCAGGTCATCCGGTTCCAGATGCCGTAATCTTTCTCGCGAAACGCGAGCGCATCCGGAAAGCGCTGTGCCCAGTGCTGGAGCAGCTTGGGGAATGTGGTGTTGCCGTCGCGCAGTAACGCGTCCAGGTTGTCGATCACGCGGCCTCCTTGGTTTTGCTGCCCAGGTAGGCGTCGATCACGGCCGGGTTGGCCGATATCTCGGCCGGCGTGCCCTCGCCGATCTTGCGGCCGAAGTTGAGCACGCAGACGCGGTCGGAGATGTCCATCACGATGCCCATGTCATGCTCGACCATGAGGACCGAAATGCCGAGTTCGTCGCGGATGTCCAGCACGAAGCGGGCAATGTCTTCGGTCTCCTCGCTGTTCATGCCCGACACCATTTCGTCCAGCAGCAGCAACTTGGGCTCGGTGGCCAGTGCGCGTCCCAACTCGACCCGCTTTTGCAGGCCATAGGACAGGGTGCCCACCGGCATGTCGCGAATTTCCTCGATTTCGAGAAAATCGATGATCTCTTCCACCTTGCGACGGTGTTCGAGCTCCTCGCGCCGCGCCCGTCCGAAGAACCACGAGGCATCCAGCACGTTGGTGGCCATGTGGCAGTGGCGGCCGACCAGCAGGTTGTCCACCACGCTGGCATGTTTGAACACCGCCAGATTCTGGAAGGTCCGACCGATGCCGATGGCGGCCAGGCGGTGTGCCGGCATGCCGGTGATGTCGCTGCCATCGAAATGCACGGTGCCGCTGCTGGGCTTGACGACGCCGCTGATCATGTTGAAGGTGGTCGTCTTGCCGGCCCCGTTGGGGCCGATCAGGGAATAGATTTCACCGCGCCGAACGTGAAAACTGACACCGGCAACGGCTTCGACGCCGCCGAAGCGCTTGGACAGGGTTTCGACCCTTAACAATGTGTCGTTCATGTTTTTTTTCTCAGGACAGCCAGCGTTTGCGCCGCTTGTAATGCTTCACCTCGCGCATGTTCTTGCGCGATCCACCTTCGCCGAAGCCTAGGTAGAACTCGCGCACGTCGTCGTTGCGCAGCATCTTGTCGGCCTCACCGTCGAGCACCACGCGGCCGTTTTCCATGATGTAGCCATAGTCGGCAATGGCCAGCGCCATCTGTGCGTTCTGCTCCACCAGGAGAATGCCCATGCCTTCCTGGCGGCACAGGCGGGTGATGATGTCGAAAATCTCTTCGCTGATCTGTGGCGCCAGACCGAGCGTGGGCTCGTCGAGCATCAGCAGTTTCGGGGACGACATCAGCGCGCGGCCGATGGCCACCATCTGCTGTTCGCCGCCCGACAGGTAGCCCGACACCGTGCTGCGTTTTTGCACCAGACGCGGGAACAGCCCATACACCATCTCCATCTGGCGCCTGGCGTCGGTCAGACTGCGTGTGTAGCCGCCCATCACGAGGTTTTCCTCGACCGTCAACTGGTCGAACAGGCGGCGCCCCTCGGGCACCATGACCACGCCGGCGCGCACGATTTCGTCCGGCGCCAGGCCGGTCAGCTGGCGGTTTTCAAACGTGATCTGGCCACCCTTGATCTCACCGTCTTCCGGATACAGAACGCCCGAAATGCCTTTGAGCGTGGTTGATTTCCCGGCCCCGTTGGAACCGAGCAGGGCGACTATGCGACCTTTGCCGACGGCCAATGAGACCTCTCGCACCGCCTCGATGGTGTTGTCGTAAACGATCTGGACATTGGTGAGATTCAGCATGACAGGCCGCTACTTGCGCTGTGCTGCGGCGACTTAACCATTGAACGGGTTTGCCGGTCGAGCGTAGTGGAGGGGTGCGCCAGGATGGCAGCCGCAGTCGTGCAGACCTTCGGCTCGGATGGGCCGGGTGCATGGGCGCGACCATGGTCTCTGGTTGCCAGGGTGCCGTTCGAGGGGGCAGTTAATTTTCTCAAAGGTTGTCTCGTGTTGGCCGTGTTGGGCAGCGTGCCTGCCATGTGCCTTGCCGTTCGGTAGGCGCGATGCCTTGTTTGCATGGCGTTAATCTAACGGTAGTTAGTCTGGCTTCAACTCGGGAAATCCCTATGCAGGTGCCATCAAGTCCGGGTGCGAGTGCGGGCGGGAACTTCTGGCCAGGTTCGCTTCAGCATGAATGCCGGTGATTCACCGTCAGCGGATTCAAGACTGAAGTGCAACACCTGCCCCCGAGTACGGTCCGCAGATGCAAAGCAGCCCACCCAAGCGCAAACGACTACCTCGCAACAAAGGAAAAGGCCGAAGAGCTCAGATACTATTGCTCCGGCCCCATGAATTTTGAACTTTCGTGGATCGTTTGCCTGTGGCAGTCGGTCCACGACTCGCGACTTCAAAGGGCCGGAACAATAGATGGACATGGTGAGCATCCATGTGCGTCCGCCCGAGATTGAAGACCGGCAGTTGCCCGGGCACGGGGAGGGTGACCTGATCAAGGGTGCTGCGAACGCCAGCGCGGTGGGCACCCTGGTGGAGTGCACCAGTCGGGCTGCTCATGCTCATCAAGCTGCACGGGTTCAAGCCCGCCAGCGCGGTCAATGTCCTGCAGGCCTTTTCTGACAAGCTGCTGAGGCTCGCTGAGCCTATGTGCCAGAGCATGACGTACGACCAGTGCCGGGAGAAGGCGATGCGCAGGGAACTGAGCCGACGCACGGACATTGCGGTGTACTTCTGTTACCCCCACAGCCCTTGGCAGCGAGGCTCTAACGAGAACTCCAACGAGCTGGTGCGCCAGTACCAGCCCAAGGGCTCGCACCTCTCAGGGTACAGCCAGGAGCAGCTCGATGCGATTGCCGATCAGATCAACAACCCGCCCTGGAAGGGGTAGGGCGCACGATCCCCCTCTGGCAGTCTATCGGGACCTCCTGCTCAATAGCACGCAACACCCACCCTCGTTCATTGAAACCCAGGGTATTGCACTTTAGATTTGAATCACTCTCGGCTACATTCCCGCGTAGTTCGGCCCGCCGCCGCCTTCGGGCGTCACCCAGACGATGTTCTGCGTCGGATCCTTGATGTCGCAGGTTTTGCAGTGCACGCAGTTCTGCGCGTTGATCTGCAGCCGGTCCGAGCCGTCGTCGTTCTTTACGAATTCGTAAACGCCGGCCGGGCAGTAACGGCTCTCGGGGCCGGCGTATTTCGCCAGATTGATCTGCACCGGCACGCTGGCGTCCTTGAGCGTCAGGTGCGCGGGCTGGTTTTCTTCGTGGTTGGTGTTGCTGACGAACACGCTGGAGAGCCGGTCGAAGGTGAGCTTGCCGTCGGGCTTGGGGTAGCTGATCTGCGGCATCTCGGCGGCCGGGCGCAGGCTGGCGTGGTCGGCCTGGGTGCGGTGGATCGTCCAGGGCGGACGCTTGATGCCAAGCCTGGGCAGCAGCCACTGTTCAATGCCGGTCATCAGGGCTCCGACGAGGCTGCCCTTCTTGAACCACTGTTTGAAGTTGCGCGACTGGTCGAGTTCGGTGTGCAGCCAGCTGTTTTCGAACGCAGCGGGGTAGGCGCTGAGTTCGTCGCCGCTGCGTCCGGCGGCCAGGGCTTCAAACGCGGCTTCGGCGGCCAGCATGCCGCTCTTGATGGCGGCGTGGCTGCCTTTGATGCGTGCGGCGTTCAGGTAGCCGGCATCACAGCCGATCAGCGCGCCGCCCGGGAACACGGTCTTGGGCAGGCTGAGCAGGCCACCGGCGGTGATGGCGCGCGCGCCGTAGCCGATGCGCTTGCCGCCTTCGATGTGGGCGCGAATGGCGGGGTGGGCCTTCCAGCGCTGCATTTCCTCAAAGGGGCTGAGCCATGGGTTCTTGTAGTCGAGCCCGGTGACGAAGCCAAGCGTGACCTTGTTTCCTTCCAAGTGGTAGAGAAAACCGCCGCCGTAGGTCTGGGTGTCCATTGGCCAGCCGGCCGTGTGTACCACACGGCCGGGTTGGGCGCGGGTCGGGTCGATCTCCCAAAGTTCCTTGATGCCGATGGCATGGCTTTGCGGATCGCGGCCTTCGTCAAGCTTGTATTTAGCGATGAGTTGCTTGCCCAGGTGGCCGCGCGCGCCTTCGGCAAAGATGGTGTATTTGGCATGCAACTCCATGCCGAGCTGGAAGCCGTCGTGCGGCAGGCCGTCCTTGCCAATGCCAAGGTTGCCGGTAGCTACTCCTTTGACCGAATCGTTGTCGTCGTACAGAACCTCGGTGGCTGTGAAGCCCGGGAAGATTTCCACGCCCAAGCCTTCAGCCTGCTCGCCCAGCCATTGGGTCAGGGCGCCCAGGCTGATGACGTAGTTGCCCTCGTTGTGGAAGCAGTCGGGCACCAGGAAGTTGGGTGTGCGCCTGGCACCGGTTTCGCTCAGGAAAAGCACGTCGTCGCCGGTAACGGGTTGGTTCAGCGGTGCGCCCAGATCCTTCCAGTTGGGGAATAGTTCGTTCAGTGCGATTGGGTCCATGACCGCGCCGGAAAGAATGTGAGCGCCGGGCGCGGAGCCTTTTTCCAGCAGCACCACCGAGACGTCCTCGCCCTTTTCAGCCGCGAGCTGCTTGAGGTGGATGGCCGTGGCCAAACCTCCGGGGCCGGCGCCCACCACCACCACGTCATACTCCATCGCTTCGCGGGGACCGTATTGTTCGAGCAGGGAGGTGGGCTTCATGCGGAGAGGGTCAAAAAGGTGGCGACCCTGGGGCCGAAGTTGACGAAAAAAAGGGGGGGGGGTCAGGGTCGGTTGTCGACCGGCAGCGGCGGTGCGGTGCGCGGTGCGCCGTCACGTTTGTAGACCATCACCGTGCGTTTGAAGGTGCAGACAATGACGCCGCTCTGGTTATAGCCTTCGGTGCGCACCGTGACGACGCCGACATTGGTTCGCGACCGCGACTCGCGCCTGTCCAGCACCGTGGAACGTGAATAGAGCGTGTCGCCTTCAAACACCGGATTCGGAAGTCGAACTTCGTCCCACCCCAGGTTGGCCATGACGTTTTGCGAGACATCGCTCACCGTCTGCCCCGTCACGAGGGCCAGCGTGAGGCAGGAATTGATGAGCGGACGGCCGAACTCCGTCTGCGCGGCGTAGTGGGCATCGAA
Source organism: Hydrogenophaga sp. FW305-3-2-15-A-LB1 (assembly GCF_058787875.1). NCBI lineage: Bacteria > Pseudomonadati > Pseudomonadota > Betaproteobacteria > Burkholderiales > Comamonadaceae > Hydrogenophaga > Hydrogenophaga sp. FW305-3-2-15-A-LB1. Next base: position 68,374 of record NZ_JBYTAE010000001.1, read on the forward strand.
GTGCAGCGGAGCCGTGTTTTGCGTCAGCAACGTGAACCAGATGTTGTCGTTCTGGGTCAGTGTGCGACCGAGGCCATGCCGATACTCGTCGCCGACCTCGAAGTCTTCATAGAATCGGCCGCGCCAGCCTTCTTTGATGGTCATTTGCTGCTCCTGCGGCGGGTTGTCCAATTTGGGAGTCCCCAGACGCAGCCGGTCAGCGTGCCACTGCGCAATGTAGGCGACATGTGGACTATTGCTGTCAGTTTCTCGGCCCGGCTTGTTGAAGTTGCCGGCAATGCATCGCGACTATGCTTTGTCATGCGTGAGAATTCCATCGAACACGATCCCCGTTATTTGACGCGAGAAGTCACGAAAAGAGCCGCGTTGGGGGTTGTACCATTCGACGGTCCAGTTCAATGCCCCAATCACGAAAAGCCGAATCATGGCCGTGCTGGTGTCGTCGCGCAATTCGCCACTGGCGAGCGCTGATTCGAGAAGCTGATCCCAATAGTCTGCGTAAGCCCGCCGCACGACCCGGTGGCGATTTTTTGCGCTGGTCGGGATTTGGCCGTAGATGCGGATGTTGGCTGACGTGAAGTCGCCATAATGCAGCATTCCCCAGAGATGGCCTTCGATGCCAGCGGCGATTCGATCTCGCCAGGGTGCACTTTCGGGAAGAGCCGCAACACGGGTGCGTACGGCATCTGCGACGATGGTGATGCCTTTGTCCAATACCTCGCCCAGGATCTGCTCTTTCGATTCGAAGTGATAGTAGATACTGCCGGCTTTGACGCCGGCAGCATCCGCAATCTCGCGCAAAGTAGTTGCTGCATAACCATGATGCCTGAATAGCCTTGCAGCTTCGAGCAGCACGCGTTCGCGTGTGGCGGGACCATCCACCTCATTTTTGCTGGGTTTTGCGTCTGTATTTGACATCATTTGACCGTTTGGTAGATCCAAATTTCGAATCGTATCAAACCTAGCTTTGGTCGAAGGGGCGGCCTTGAGCAACGTCTCGTCGCGCGGGGTTGCTCACTTGCGACCATTCGCCCACTGCCTGAAATCAGGCCGGCGTTTTTCCAGGAAAGCGCTCACGCCTTCTTTGGACTCTGCCGTGTCGTAGTACAGGCTCAGCGCTTGAAGTCCCAGGCTGCCGATCCCGCGAATGTGCTCGGTGGATGCATTGAACGAACGTTTCGCGATCGCCAGAGCCGTCGGACTTTTTTCGACAATTTCCTTGCACCAGCGGGCGACTTCGGCGTCGAGCTGGTCGTGGGGCACGACGGTGTTGCACAGACCCATGGCCAAGGCCTCCTGTGCACTGTAGCGGCGGCACATGTACCAGATCTCGCGGGCTTTCTTTTCGCCAACCACATGGCTCAGGTAAGCTGTGCCCCAGCCAGGGTCGACCGAGCCTACTTTCGGGCCGACTTGGCCAAACACGGCCTTTTCCGAGGCAATGGTCATGTCGCACAAGGTGGCCAGGACATTGCCGCCGCCAATGGCGTAACCCTGCACGCGGGCGATCACGGGCTTGGGCACGTCACGAATGGCGCTGTGAAACTCTTCCACCGGGATACCGATGGTGCCCCGGCCGTCGTACTGGCCGGCATGAGCCGACTGATCGCCGCCGGTGCAGAAAGCACGGTCACCCGTCCCGGTGAGCACAATGGCGGCGATTCGCTTGTCCCAGCCTGCTTTCATGAATGCCTGCAGCAGTTCCTCGACGGTCTGGCCGCGAAACGCATTCATCACTTCGGGGCGGTTGATCGCGATGTAGGCCACCGAGTCGAGTTCTTCGTAGAGGATGTCCTTGAATTCCATGGGTTTTCCTTTTTGTCTGTTATTTCAATGCCGCATGTCTTTCGACCGTGCCCGGGCGTTTACCCAATCATGCTGTAACCACCAGACACTGAAAGAACCTGCCCGGTGACATGGCCCGCAGCCTTCGCTGAAGACAGGAAGACGACGGCATTGGCAATATCCTGCGGCCGTCCCACCTTGCGCAACGGCAGCGCCTTGGCGACTTTTTCCAGTTGCTCCGGCGTGAACATACTGTCGGCATCAATCCACATGCTGCTTCCGCCCACTTCGTCGGTGGTACTGGGGATAGTGACGCCGGGGCATACCACGTTGCAGCGGATGCCGTAACGCCCGTTTTCCTTGGCGATCGTTTTCATGAAGCTGTTGATGGCAGCCTTGACGCCGCCATACACCGCTTCACGTGGCTCACCTTGCCGACTGGCATCAGAGCTGATGGAGACGATTGAGCCGGCGTTGCGAGGAACCATGACTTCAAGCGCGGTCTTGGTGCAGTTGAGAACGCCGAGGTAGTTGATGTTGATGATCTTTTGCCACAGATCGGGGGTCGTCTGCGTGAAGAACATCAACTGGTCCCAGCCGACGTTGTTGACGAGGACATCGACGCCGCCGAACTTGTCCGAGGCTGCCTTGAACATGGCTTGCACCTGGTCAAGTTGGGTGACATCGGTCTTGACAACCTGCGCCGACGCCGCGCCGCTCGCCAGCGCGAGTTCTGCCGTCTTTTGCGCCTGACTTTCGTCGATGTCGCCGATGGTGATGTTGGCGCCTTCCGCGGCGAAGCCGAGCACGATGCCGCGGCCAATGTTCGAGCCGCCACCCGTGACGATGACCGATTTTCCTTTTAGTTCGAGATCCATACTGATTGCTCCTTGCGCTTTAGGCGCCACATTGGTGAGGATGAAATTATGACTATCTAACGATAGTTAGATAGCGGGCGAGATTTCCTGTGTTGGATGGTGCGCCTGGCAGCTACCACTGCAATCCACTGTGGCATAGGCTGCCACCTGTCGATTCAAGAGAGGGATGAAAATCCGAGAAACAAGATGGGATGGTTCACTATCAGTGCGCAACGCGTCTGACCGTGATCCATCCCAAGGGAAGGCAATTACTGTTTGTTCTTGGCGAACTCGCCAGATTCTTTCTTCACGATGTCCTGGACCACATCGTCATACGCCGAGAACCAGTCAGTCTGGGGCACCCACTTGGCGCCGTCCCACATGTCGATGCGGGTTTTGCCGCCGCCGCCATGGTCTTTGGCGGTCACCGTCACGGGGGCGATCAGGCCTTCGGCATCAAAGTTTTTCAAGCTTTCCAGTCCGCGCTTCATTTTGTCAGGGTTGAGGGGCCAGCCACTTTGTTTGATGGCTAGGCGAGCGCCTTCGAAAACGCTGGCATAGATGGCCAGACCGGTGTTGTAGTAAACATCGTTGAGATGCTTGCGGTCACCGCTGCCCTTGTTTTTCTCATACAGGTCCTTGATGATCTGCTGAATCAGCGGGTGGCTCTGTCCACCCGTCACGTTGGTGCCGCGCTTGAGGCCTTTTGCGTTTTCCAGACCAATGTTGGCAAGGTCAACTTCGTTGAGCCAATTGACGGAAATGTACTTGTCCATCGGGATGCCGTTGCGCTTCATTTCGCGCGAGGCGACGACGTGCATGCCGGCCAGGTTCCAGCTGATCACCCAGTCGGGGTTGTTGCGGCGGATCTGGGACCAAGCGGCGGCCTGGTCATTGCCCGGCATCGGGTTGGGAACCAACTGCAGGTCAAAGCCCTCTTTGGCCGCAAGTGTCGTCAACACGCCGATCGGTTCCTGCCCGAACGGATAGTCGGGGTAGATGAACGAAATCTTCACGCCCTTGAGGTTGTTGTTGGACTTGGTTTTGATGTAGTGGATATTGTTGGCCATTTGACCCCAGTAGGTGGGCCCAATGGGGAAAATCCACTTGAACACATCACCATCGACCGCATCGCCACGACCTACAAAGGATTGCACCATCACATTGCCATCCGCCATGGCGCGCGGCAGAACGGCGCGGGAAACCGGCGTGGACAGGAAATCAAAGGCAACGGCGCCTTCGCGTTTCATCTTTTCGTAGCACTCAATGCCACGCTGCGGCTCGTTGCCATGGTCTTGAACCAGTATCTCGATTGGGTGGCCTTCAATGCCGCCTTTCTGATTCAATATCTTGGCATAGTCATTCGCCGCCTGGGCAATTTGTGGCGTCACAAAGCCGTAGGATTTACTCAGGTCATAACAAAGCGCGAATTTGACGGGCTGGGCTGGTGCCTGCGCCTGCGCGGACTGCAGACCGGCCAGCGCCAATCCCAGGCCAGCAAGAATGGAAAGCTGTTTGATTTTCATGATGATGTTTCCTGTTTAGTTAGTACGGGGTGAAATGCAGTCTGTAGAAGGCACGCCGTACAGTCGTGCCCGAGGCCTGACCGAGGCGTATCGCTACTGCTTCGACTTGGCGAACTCCGCCGATTCCTTCTTGGCGCTTTCCTGGACTACATCGTCGTATGCGGAGAACCAGCCAGTCTCTGGCACCCACTTCGCGCCATCCCACATGTCGATGCGCGTCTTGCCGCCGCCGCCATGGTCCTTGGCCGTCACAGTTACAGGGGCGATGAGGCCGTTAGCGTCGAAGTTGCGCAGGCTCTCCAGCCCGCGCTTCATCTTGTCGGATGTCAGAGGCCAGCCATACTGCTTGATTGCCAGACGCGCGCCTTCGAAAACAGGAGCGTAGGTGGCCAGCCCAGTGTTGTAGAAGATGTCATTGGTATGCTTGCGGTCGCCGTTGCCCTTTCCCTTGTCATACAGATCCTTCAGGATCTGCTGGATCAGCGGGTGCTCCTGACCGCCCACCACATTAGTGCCGCGCTTGATGCCCTTGGCTGCGTCGGCGCCAATGTTCGCGATGTCCACTTCGTTGAACCAATTGACGGCGATGTACTTGTCCATCGGCATGGCGTTGCGTTTCATTTCGCGCGAGGCAACGACGTGCATGTTGCCCAGATTCCAGCTGATGACCCAATCGGGGTTGAAGCGGCGGATCTGGGACCACGCCCCTGACTGATTGTTACCAGGCAGCGGGTTCGGGAACAATTGGAGGTCGAAGCCTTCCTTGGCCGCGAGTGTCTTCAACACGCCGATGGGTTCCAACCCAAACGCGGTGTCCAGGTAAAAGAATGCGATCTTCACCCCCTTGAGGTTGTTGTTCGACTTGGACTTGATGTACTGGATGTTATTGGCTGCTTGGCTCCAATAGGTGGGCCCGATGGGGAATATCCACTTGAACACATCGCCGTCGACTGCATCGCTGCGGCCAGTAAAGGATGAAATCATCACATTGTTGTCCTGCATTGCGCGCGGCAGCAGCGCGCGCCCGACCGGCGTGGAAAAGAAGTCGAAGGTGATCGCACCCTCGCGCTTCATCTTTTCATAGCACTCGATGCCCCGCTGCGGTTCGTTGCCATGGTCTTGAACCAGAATCTCGACCTGATGGCCTTCGATGCCGCCTTTCTGGTTGAGTATCTGCGCATAGTCGCGCGCGGCCTGGGCAACTTGCGGTACGGCGAAGGCGTAAACCTTGCTCAGGTCGTAACATAGCGCAAATTTAATCGGTTCGGTCTGGGCTTGGGCCAGCGCGGGCTGGACGTTGGACATCGCCATCCCCACGCCAGCAAGAATTGAAAGCAGTTTGATTTTCATGGTGATGTCTCCTGTTTAGCTAGCACGGGGTGAAATGCAGTCTGTAGTAGGAATGCCGGTCGTGCCCAAGACTTAATGCGAGAGCTCGACGCGATGTGGAGGTGTCCATGCTACGAGAAACTAGTTTCAGGTGAGCCAGCGTTTGCGCCGACTATAGTGTTTGATGTCATGGAAGCTTCGCCCTTCGGTGCCTCCTAGATAGAACTCCTGGATGTCCGGGTTTTTCTTCATGGCTTCTGCGCTGTCATGCATCACCACGCGTCCGTTCTCGATCAGATAGCCATGCGAGACGACCTCTAAAGCTGCAATTGCGTTTTGTTCCACCAGCAGAACGGACAGGCCTTCTTCCTTGTTGATGCGCCGAACAATGTCGAAAATCTCGGCCACCAGAAAAGGCGCGAGACCAAGACTCGGCTCGTCAAGCATCAGCAGCTTGGGTTGCGTCATCAAGGCACGGCCAATGGCCAGCATCTGCTGCTCGCCGCCTGACAGGTAGCCGGACTGCGCGGTGCGCCGCTGATGCAAGCGCGGGAAATAGCTGTAAACCATATCCTTGTTACGCAGCATGTCTTGGCGGGTGCCACGAACCGCCGAGGCCGCCACCAGGTTTTCGTCAGGCGTCATGTGTTCGAACACACGCCGCCCTTCCAGCACATGCACGATACCGAGCTTGACGCGCTCCTGCGGCGCCAGTGCATCGATGTTCTGACCCAGGAATTGCACCTCACCGCGGGTTACCAGGCCGCGCTCAGGGCGCAGCAGGCCGCTGATCGACTTCAGCGTCGTGCTTTTGCCAGCGCCGTTGGCGCCCAGCAGTGCCACCATGGCGCCTTGCGGCACATCGATCGAAACGCCCTTGATGGCGAGCGATACATGATCGTAGATGACCTCGACATTGTTCAGTGACAATATCAATGCAGGTTCCGCAGTCTGGTTTTGCATCAGCGTTGGGTTGGAAGTCAAGTTGTCAGTCGCCATGATGTCGTTTTTACTTTCGGGCGTAGCCGAAGGGCCAGACCAGCAGGTAGTTGCGCAGATTGGTGTACATCTTGCCCAGCCCCATAGGCTCAACCAGCAGGAAAATAATGATCAGCGCGCCATAAACCGCATGTGGAATGTGGGCCAGCGTTTCGATCCCGAGCGAGATGCCCAGGAGCTGCGCCAGCCAGCCGATCAGACTGTTCATCAGGCCGGGCATCAACAGAATGAAGGCGGCCCCAAAATAGCTGCCGATGATGCTGCCCAGTCCGCCGACGATCACCATGGCCAGCAACTCGATGGAGACATTGACGGCAAATTGCTCCGGTGTGGCTGCTCGGTAGAAGGTGAAGATCAGGATGGCGCCGCTGATGCCGCCAATGAAGGACGAGGTGGCGAACGCCACCAGCTTGTAATACAGGCTGTGCACGCCAATGACCGCCGCAGCGAAGTCCTTTTCACGCACCGCAATGAGCGCGCGGCCAAGCCCGGTGCGGCGCAAGTTGAGCATGAACACGGTGACGATCAGGCACCAGCCCAGCGCCACGTAATAGAGTCCGGTATCCGAGGTGATGGCCTGGCCGAGCAGGCTGATGTCAGGTGCCTGCAGTGTGGCCTGGGTGCCGCCGCTGATGGCCGGCACGTGGGAGATCACCCAGTCCATCACGAACTGCAGGGCCAGCGTGCTGAGCGCCAGATACAGGCCTTTCACGCGCAGCGCCGCGAAAGCGAAAACGATGCCGATCACAGCGGCCATCACGCCGCCGAGCACCATCGCGATCTCCCAGGGAATGCCGTTGCGTACGCCGTGCACCGCCGTGTAGGCGCCGATGCCCATGATGGCGGCATAGCCGAAGTGGAACTGTCCGGTCCAGCCCAGGATCAGGTTCAAGCCGAGCACGGCCGCAGTCCACACCAGCCACGGTAACAACTGGGTGCTGAGGACGAGCGTGCTCATGGTGAATGGCGCAGTTAACGCAAAGGCCAGCAACAAGCCGATCATCCAGCGATCCGCGGGGAGCGGAAAAAGCGAGCGCGCGTTGGCGTAATTGGTATGGAAAATTCCTGATTGACGAAATAGCATGACCTTCAGATCCTTTCAATGTCGTGGCGCCCGAACAGGCCATGCGGCCGAATCAGGATGGTCAGAATCAGTATTGTGGCAACCACCAGGTCGCGGCTACCACCGCCAACCAAGGGGTCGAGATAGCCAGATGCAACGCCTTCAAGAAGGCCCAGCAGCAAGCCGGCCAGAATGGCGCCGCCGATGCTGTCAAGACCGCCCAAAACGGCGACGGTCAAGCCCTTGAGCAAAAGCAGCGCCAGCGCCTGGCTGACCCCTTGAACCGAGCCCCACAACACGCCGGCCGTGGTGGCCAGAACCGAGGACATGGCCCAGGAAAACGCCACCCCGCGTTCAACCGAAATACCGATCGACCACGATGCGATGTAATCGTCGGAGATGGCGCGCAGAACAATGCCCCTGCGCGTGCGAAAGAAGAACATCAAGACCAAAAACAGCGCGATGGCCACCACGGCGCCCACCACATAAGCCCGACTGAGCAGCACCGGCCCCAGAAACAGCGGGTCGTCGCTGATGCCAATGGACAGCGGAAGGCCAGAGCCGCCCCAGATGGCCATTGTTGTCGCGCGTATAAAGATGTCCAGCCCCAGTGTCATCATCAGGATCATGATGATGGGGCGGCCCGCCAGCCGGCGCAACGCCACCCGCTCGATGCCCATTCCGACAAAGAACATCGTTCCCATGGCCAGCGGGATGGCGACCCACATCGACACGCCCAATCCATTGGCGATGGCCAGCACGACATAGGCACCCAGCATGGTCATCGCACCTTGCGCCAGGTTAGGCACCGAGGATGACTTGTAGATGATCACGATGCCCATGGCGACCAGTGAATACATGAGCCCCGACAGCGCGCCATTGATGGCCAATTCGGCAAACAGTGAAAAATCCATAATTTAAATCTCCTGCACCGAGAGTTGGCGCTCGATGGTGCCGACTTCACCGGATTCATACGTGATCTGCGCCTTCATCGTGACCGTCTGCTGGCCGCCGTAGATCGCATCAATGATGGGCGCATAACGCTCCTCGACCACGTTGCGGCGCAGCTTGCGGGTTCGCGTGACCTCTCCGTCGTCGGGGTCGAACTCCTTGTGTAAGGACACGAAGTGATGCAGTTTCAACCCGTCTGGCAGGATGCTGTTGACGCGCTTGACCGCTGCCGTGACGAGTTCGATCACCTCGGGTTTTTGCGACAGGTCGGCATAGGACATGTAGGAAATGCCCCGTACCTCAGCCCAATGGCCCACCGGCTCCATGTCGATGCAGATGATGGCCGCCAGCGTGTCGCGGCCGCTCCCGAGCACGGCCACATCCTTGATGTACGGACTGAATTTGAGGCGGTTCTCAATGTAGTTCGGAATGTAGCGTTCGCCTTTGGAGGTATACACCACCTCCGACAACCGTCCGAGCACCACCATGTGTCCATCAGGCTCGATATAACCTGCATCGCCCGTGTACAGCCAGCCGTCCTCAAGTGCTTCACGGGTGGCATTTTCAAGTTTGTAGTAACCGGAAAACACGCTCCCGGAGCGAATCAAGACCTCTCCGTTGTCGCCGATCTTGACTTCCACACCGGGCAGCGGTTTGCCGACCGTGTGCAGGCGTACTTCTTCGGTGTCCTGCAAGGCAGTGAAGGCGCTGCTTTCAGTTTGACCATAAAACTGTCGCAATTTCACGCCCAGTGCGCGGTAAAAAACAAAAGTGTCTTCGCCAATGGCCTCGCCGCCGGTGAAAGCACCTCGCAGGCGGGTGAGGCCCAACTGGTCCTTGATCGGTCCGAAGATCAACCACTCTCCCAGTTGCCGCATCAGACGCTCTGTCAGGCTGGGCTGTTTTCCCTCGAGCTTGCGTCGTTCGGACGCCAGCGCCGAGTTCATGAAAACATCGTAGAGCCATTTCTTGAGCGGCGTCGAATCCTCCATGCGAACCTGGATGGTGGTCAGCATGTTGTCCCAGCTGCGGGGTGCGGCCAGATAGAAAGTGGGAGCCACCTCGCGCAGGTCGTGCAGCACCGTTTCCTGGCGTTCGGGGATATTGATGGTGAAGTGCAGCGCAACACCGGCGCCGACCGTGATGGCAAAGTCGCCCACCCAGGCCATGGGCAGATAGGCGAGGATGGTCTCGCCAAATGTGAAGGCGCCCCCGCGATGGGCGTTACGCACCCCCGCGAGGAAATTGCGGTGGCTCAGTACCACGCCCTTCGGCTTGCCCGTGGTCCCCGACGAGTGCACGAACACCGCCGGTCCGTCGGGCAGCGCCCGTTCGATCAAGGCATTTCGCAGTTTCGGCTCGGCACGCAAGCGATCTGCACCGATGGCCTGCAACTTTTCCCACGAAATCAGTCCGGGATTCGAATAGTTGGTCAAGCCGCGTGGCTCGTCGTAAATGATGTTCTTGATCGTTGCACCCTGATCGCCCAGATCAAGCACCTTGTCGACTTGCTCCTGGTCTTCGGCCAGGACAAAGCGGACATGCGTCTCATGCATGAAGTGACGGATTTCGTCGGGTGTTGCAGTAGAGTAGACGGGCATCGCGTAGCCGCCCAGCACGCCGGCCGCGAGCATGCCCATGTAGAGCCGGGGTCGGTTGTCGCCCAGGACCAGCAAGGCATCCTCTGCGCTAAAACCCAGGCTTTCCATGCCGGCCGCGTAGGCGAGCGTGGTGTCCAGCATCTGCGACCAGGTGGTCTCCTGCCATATTCCCAGGTGCTTTTCGCGCATGGCCACGCGATTGCCCAGTAACTCGGCGTTGCGAGCCAGAATGTGGATGAGGGTGGTGTCGGTGCCCATATCCCATGTGGTGTTGCTGCCCTTGGCAGCATCGGTTTCAGTGCTTTGCATGCGCACCCCCCAGGTAGGCCTTGATCACACGTTCATCCTTCATCACGTCGGCAGGAATACCGGTTCCGATGGTTTCACCATAGCTGAGCACCATCATGCGGTCGCAGATACCGGTGATCACATCCATGTGGTGCTCGATCAGCAGCACAGTGACATTGCGCTCGGCACGCGCATCGAGGATAAAACGGGCCATGTATTCCTTTTCCTCCTGGTTCATGCCAGCCATCGGTTCGTCAAGAACCAGAAAGCTGGGTTCGGCCACCAACGCGCGTGCCAGTTCGACGCGCTTTTTCAGCCCGATCGGAATGCTGTCCACCAGCTCGTCGCGCACGCTCTGCAGCTGCAGGAAATCGATAATCTCTTCGACCTTGAGCCGGCTCGCCATCTCATCCTTGCGACCCAGCCACCAGTAGAGGGCGGTTTTTGCCACGCCGGGCTTCATGTGGATGTGACGCCCCAGCAGGATGTTGTCAAGCACGCTCATGCCGTTGAAGAGCGCCAGGTTCTGGAACGTGCGCGCGACGCCCAGAGCTGCGACCTTGTGCGGCGCCATGCCGGTGATGTCGCGGCCATTGAGCCATATGCTGCCTACCTGGGGTGGAAAGAAGCCGGTGATGGCGTTGGTCATGGTCGTCTTGCCGCTGCCGTTGGGGCCGACCAAGCCGAAGATCTCCCCACGCTCAATGCGCAAATTGGCATCCTTCAACGCGACGAGGCCGCCGAATCGCCGCTCCAGCCCTCGGCATTCGAGGGCGGGCACTGCCGCCGCGTTGCTGGCTTTCATCGGAGTTGGCCGCTGCTCTTTGGTACTGATGGTGTTTATCACTGAGGGTGCCTATGACATAGCACGGTCGACCACCTGCCTGTGCGCAGCTTGCCGATCCGATTTTCTGTTCTGCATAAAGGCTTTCATTTTCTCACCTAACATTAGTTAGGTATATGGGGTTTCCCCTTGTCTCTGGCAGGCAGAGTTCATGTCGCAACGTGTTCTACGATGCTTCCCCGTGCGATCAGGGCATCAATGGTGGCGGCGCCGTAGCCGTGCTCCGTCAGCAGCTCACGTGTGTGTTGGCCGAAGCGCGGCGGCGCGCTGTGGGCGCGCCCCGGTGTGCGTGACAGCTTGACCGGGATGCCGATGCCAGGCACACCCTCGACCTGCACCACCATGTCCCGATGCAGGGTGTGGGGGTCCGTCAATACCTGCGGAATGGCCCTGACGGCGCCGGCCGGAATACCGGCGGCCAGTAGGTCACGGCACAGCTGTTCGCCATCCACCTCTTGCAACTGCGCCTCTAGCAAGGCGCGCAGTTCGTCGCGATGGCGAAAACGCTCGGCGTTGGTGGCAAAGCGCGGCTCGCTGGCCATGTCGGGATGGCCGAGGAACTCGCACAGTTTTTTCCACTGCCCGTTGTTGCCGATGCCCAGGAAGACCTCGCAGGTCCGGGTCGGAAACTTGTCGTAGGGCACGATGTTGGAGTGCGCATTGCCGCTGAGCCTGGGTGTCTGGCCCGACTGCAACCAGTTTGCACTTTGCGGATGCAGCAGCGACACGGCGGTGTCGTACAGCGTGGCCTCGACGAACTGCCCGCGCCCGGAGCGCTGCCGCTCGATCACCGCCAGTAGCACGCCTATCACGGCCGACAGGCCGGTGGTGATGTCGACCACCGGGACACCGACCCGCAGCGGGCCGGTGTCCGGCGTGCCGTTGACGCTCATCAGGCCGCCCAGTGCCTGTGCCACCGCGTCGTAGCCAGGCGCGCCGCCGAGCGGCCCATCGGCGCCGAAGCCGCTGACCCGGCAGTGGATCAGGCGCGGGAAGCGCTCGCGCAGCGTCTGTTCATAGCCGATGCCCCAGCGCTCCAGCGTGCCGATCTTGAAGTTCTCGATCAGCACGTCAGCGTCTGCCAGCATCTTGAGCACAATCTCGCGCCCTTCGGGCTTGGACAGGTCGATCACGATGTCGCGCTTGTTGCGGTTCAGGCCGTTGTAGTAGGCCGCCGTGCCGTCGTCGGCAAAGGGTGGGCCCCAGGCGCGGGTCTCGTCGCCAGCGGGCGGCTCGACCTTGATGACCTGCGCGCCGTGGTCGGCCAAAATCTGTCCGCAGTACGGGCCACCGAGCACGCGTGAGAGGTCAATCACCTTCAGGCCGGCCAGGGCACCAAAGGCGGGCAGGGGAGCGTTGTTACCCATGGTGGCCTGTCAATAGGAGCGCGGCAGGCCCATCACATGCTCCGCGATGTAGTTCAACACCAGCTCGCGGTTCAACGGGGCCGTGCGCAGCAACCGCACCAGACCGTACAGGTCGTAAATGCCGTATTCCTTGGTGAAACCGTTGCCGCCATGGGTCTGGATCGCCGCGTCAACGGCGTGGATGCCGGCTTCGGCACCCGCGTACTTGGCGATGTTGGAAAACTCCCCGGCAGGCAGGCCCTGGTCGAAGGCCCAGGCGGCCTTTAGCGCCATCAGTGAGGCCATCTCGATCTCGCAGCGGGCAATCGCCAGCGGGTGCTGCACGCCCTGGTAGGCGCCGATGGGGGTGTTGTTGAACACCTTGCGGTCGTTGGCATAGGCCACGGCCTTCTTCAAGGCAAAGCGTCCGACGCCGGTACACAAGCCCGACAGGATGATGCGCTCGGGGTTGAGCGTGTCGAACAGGATGTTGAAGCCTTTGCCGACTTCGCCCAGCACATCGGCCTCGGTGAGCTCCACGTTGTCAAAGAACAGCTGCCACTGCGTTTCTGGCACCGGGAAGGCAATCGGAATCAGTGTCTTGCTGATGCCTTTTTTCTTCATGTCGACCATGAAGATGGTGAAGCCGTCGGTCTTTTTCTTCACGTCAGCGCGCGCTGTGGTGCGGGTCACGACCATGGCGTAGTCGGCGCAGTTGGCGTCGGTGATGTAGACCTTCTGGCCGTTGAGCTTGAAGCCGCCCTGGCCATCGGACTTGGCGATGCTGGTGATCTCGATCGAGTTGGAGCCGGCGTTCGGTTCGGTGATGGCGAAGCAGAACTTGATGTCGCCGGAGCAGCCGCCCGGCAGAAAGCGGCGCTTCATGTCCTCGCTGGCGTGCTTGGCCAGCAGACCCATGGTCATGGTCGGGCCGACCACCAGGTTCAGCAGCGGAATGCCGTTGTTGGCCAGTCCCTCCATGAACAGCAGCATCTCGGTCATGCCCTGGCCGGCACCGCCATAGGCCTCGGGCACCATGATGCCGAGAAAACCGTCGTTGGTGATCTGCTGGTACAGCTCGGTGGGGCGCTCGTTCTTGTCGGCGTAGCCGCGCCAGTAATTGTGGTCGAACTGCTTCGAGATACGGTCGCCGTACTCGTAGATCATCCGTTGTTCTTGGGTCAGTGCGAAATCCATGGGGTGTTCTCCTGTGTGGTGGGGCGTTTTGGCTCCTTCCCCCAGCGGGAGAAGGAGCGAACTCAATCAGACCTGGGCCGAGGGGAACTTGGGCGCGCGCTTCTCGCGCACCGAGGCCACGCCCTCCTTGGCGTCTTCGCCCAGGAAGCACAGCATTTCCATCGCCAGCGAGCTCTCGAAGATCGGGCGCGCCACGTTCATCCAGCCGTTGAGCGAGCGCTTGGTGAAGCGGATCGCCTGCTGGCTGCCATTGGCCAGTTTGTTGGCCACGGCCATGGCCTTGTCCATCAGCTCGGCGCGCGGCACGCACAGGCTGACCAGACCGATGCGCTCGGCTTCCTTGCCGTTCACGAACTCGGCCGTCATCAGGTAGTACTTGGCCTTGGCCATGCCGCACAGCAGCGGCCACAGAATGGCTGCGTGGTCGCCGGCGGCGACGCCGATCTTGACATGGCCGTCGGTAATCTTGGCCTCCTCGGCCATGATGCTGATGTCGGCCAGGAAGGCGACTGCCAGACCGGCACCGACGGCCACGCCGTTGATGGCCGAGATGATGGGCTTGTCGCAGGCCATCATGTTGTAGACCACGTCCGAAGCCTCGGTCATGGTGTTGGCGATTTCCTTCGGGTTGCCGACCATGCCGGCCACCCATTCCAGGTCGCCGCCGGCCGAGAAGGCCTGGTCGCCCGCGCCGGTGATGACCGCCACCTTGGTCTTGGCATCGTCAGTGACCACGCCCCAGATCTTGGTCAGCTCCCAGTGCAGCCGGCCATTGGTGGCATTCATGACCTCGGGGCGGTTGATGGTGATGACCAGCACGCCGTTGGGCTTGTGGTCGAACTTGAGGAATTGAAAGTCAGCGTAGTTCATGTTGAGGCTCCTTGAAAAAAATTGAAAACGAAAATGAAAGGCAAAGGACGGTCAGCGCAGCTCGGCGCGTCCGTTGTTCAGCACGACGATGTCGCGTTCGACGGCGCGGGCGCGAAAGGAAACGACCTTGCCATCCACCCAGAGCTCGGTGCGTATCGTTTCGCCGGGGTAAACGGGTGACGAAAAACGCACATCCAGCGACTGCAGGGCGCTCGGGTCGCCGCCGCAGACGCGCTGGGTGAGTGCCCAGCCGGCGATGCCGTAGGTGGCCAGGCCGTGCAGGATGGGCTGCTTGAAACCAGCGGCGCTTGCCACCGCGGGTTCGGCGTGCAGCGGGTTGTAGTCGCCCGAGAGGCGGTAGATCAGCGCGGCACGCGGCTGGGTGGCGAAATCGTCGCTGTGATCAGGCGCGCGCGTGGGCAGCTCATGCACGGTTTTGACCGGCCCGGCCGGGCCGCCAAAGCCACCGTCGGCGCGGCAGAAGGTGGTCGAGGTCAGCGTGGCCAGCAGTTCGCCGCTGGTGGCGTCCGTCACCGTGCGCTCGGTGTAGATCAGAGCCCCCTTGTCCGGCCCCTTGTCGATGATCTGGCTCACCCGCGTGCGCCCGATCACTTCACCCTCGGGCGGCACCGGCCGGTGCAGGCGCAAGCCCTGTTCGCCATGCACCAGCCGCACCCAGTCAACGCCGGTGGCCGGGTCCTTGAGCCACATGCCGGGATAGCCCAGCACCACCGGCAGCGTGGGCAGCGCCAGCAGGTTCTTTTCATAGACAAAGCGCAGCTCGGTCTCGTTGGTCGGGTCGGTGCCCAGGCCCACGCCCAGTGCGTAGAGCATGGTGTCGCGCTGGGTGTAGCGATGGCGAACGTCCTCGAACGGCCATGCCATCAGTTTCTCGTAGTTGATCGCCATGGCAGATGACGTCAGACGGGATCCCAGGAGAACACGATGTTCGAGCTCTCCAGCGGATAGAAGTTCTGCTTCATGGCGGGCAACACGCGCTCGGCGATGGTCTTGGGTGTCCAGCCCTCGGCGGTGTGCATGCCGCGGATCGGGCGCGACTGGCTCATGAGGAAAATCTCGTTGCCGCGCACGGCGAAGATCTGGGCCGTGACGTCGGCTGCGGCATCGCTGGCCAGGAAGGTGGCCATGGGCGCAATCTGCTCGGTACCGAGTTTTTTTAGTTTTTCCACGCGTGCCTGCTGCTCGGGTGTGTCGGTGGGGATGGCGCCGATCATGCGGCTCCAGGCGAACGGCGAGATGCAGTTGGAACGCACGTTGTAGCGTTGCATGTCGCCGGCGATGTGGCGCGACATGGCCACGATGCCCAGCTTGGCAGCGGCGTAGTTGGCCTGGCCCAGGTTGCCGATCAGGCCGGACGTGGAAGTCATGTGCACATAGGCACCCGACTTCTGCGTCTTGAAGTGCGGGGCGGCGGCGCGCGAAGTGAAGAAGCTGCCGTTGAGGTGCACGTCGATGACGGCGCTCCACTCCTCGGGCGACATGTTGAAGAACAGGCGGTCGCGCAGGATGCCGGCGTTGTTGACGACGATGTCGATGCGCCCGAAGGTGTCGGCCGCGCATTCGATGATGCGGTTGGCCGTGGGCCAGGTCGAGACGCTGTCGGTGCTGAGAACGGCCTGGCCGCCAGCGGCCTTGATCTCGTTGACCACCTGCTGGCCGTGGCTGGCGTCATTGCCTTCGCCGCCGACCGAGGCGCCGATGTCGTTGACCACCACCTTGGCGCCTTGCGCCGCCATCATCAGTGCGATGTCGCGGCCGATGCCCCGGCCCGCGCCGGTGACCACGGCGACTTTGTCTTGCAGCATGTTGCCCTTGCTCATGAAATGACTCCTGGTTGTTGATTTGAAAAATCAGACGGTGGCGGCCGTGCCCAGCAGGGCCGTCACCTGGCTGGAGAGAACGCCGCCGTTGCCGTGACACAGGGCGATCTCTGCGCCCGGTACCTGGCGGTCGCCGGCCTCGGCGCGCAGTTGCTGCACGGCCTCGATCAGCAGGAACATGCCGTACATGCCAGGGTGACAGCACGACAGACCGCCGCCATTGGTATTGACCGGCAAATCGCCCCCCGGTGCGATGCGCCCGTTGCGCACGAAAGCGCCACCTTCTCCCTTGGCGCAAAAGCCCAGGTCTTCGAGGAACAGCAGCGTGTTGATGGTGAAGGCGTCGTACAACCCCAGCACGTCCACGTCCTTCGGTGCCAGACCGGCCATGGCAAAGGCGCGCGGCCCGGACTCGGCGGCTGCGGTGACAGTCAGGTCGGGCATGGAGCCGATCTGGCGGTGCCAGGTGGCCGCAGCCGTGCCTAGGACATAGACCGGCGGTTTGGGAAAGTCGCGTGCCCGCTCGCTGCGCACCAGCACCAGGGCGCCGCCGCCGTCGGTGACCAGGCAGCAATCGAGCACCGACAGCGGATCGCTCACCAGCCGCGAAGCCAGCACCTGTCCGATGCTGAGTGGATCTCGCGTGTGGGCCAGCGGATTGAGTTGTGCCCACTGGCGCGCTGCCACCGCGATGTGCGCCAGGTCCTCGCGCGTGGTGCCGTATTGGTGCATGTGGCGCGCTGCGGCCAGGGCGTAGCTGGAGATCGGGTAGCGTGGCTCGTATGGCGCCTCGTACAAGGGCGTTTCGGCCATCGACTTGAGCTTGCCGAAGCCCGAGCCCTGGTTGCTGCCGTAGCAAATGAGCGCCACGTCGCACTGGCCGGTGTGCAGCGCCATGGCCGCAGTGAGCAGGTGGCCCACATAAGACGAGCCGCCGACCATCGTGGCTTCGCAGAACTTGGGATGGATACCCAGATATTCGGCCACCGATAAACCTGCAAGGAAGTGATAGGACGAGCCGGTGAACAGGCCATCGACATCGGACAGCTTCAAGCCTGCATCGGCCAGCGCGCCGTGCACCGCTTCGCCCAGAATTTCGAGCGCGCTGCGACCGGGGGCCATGGGCACGCCGCCCAGGCTGGCACCCACGATGGCGGCCGCGCCGCGCAGGGGAGAGATGGTGCTCATGGAGGACCTTCGTGCTGCGCACTGCGGTGCGAGCTTGCTTGGGAACGGCCCGACGCGGCGCTCATGGTGTGGCGCCCTCGGGGATGAAGACCAGCAACTTGCCCTTGGCAGGATCGTCGATCACGCGCGCCTGCACCCGCATGCCGATGCGCACCTGGTCGGGTGCAATGCCATCGATGCGCGACATCAGCCGCGGCCCTTCGGCTAGGTCCACCAGCGCCACGTTGTAGTCGCCACCGGCTTGCGGCTTGCGGCGCACCGTGGTGCTGGAATAGACGCAGCCGACCCCGCTGGGTTCAATCCAGTCGAGCTGGGCCGAGCCGCAATGGGTGCACAGCGCGCGCGGATAAAACACATGCTGACCGCAGGCGCTGCAACATTGGATTTTAAAGCGACCTTGCGCCAACCCTTGCGCGAACAGCGCGTCCGGGCCGCAGCCGTCAAATGCCGGATAGCCCGATGCGCTCATGACGGCAACTTCAGCACGCTGGAAGCCAGGATGTTGCGTTGCACTTCGTTGCTGCCGCCGTAGATGGTGGCCGGGCGCGCATTGTAGAAGGTGGTCAACGCATCGGTTTTGCCACCGGGCAGGGCTGTGGAGCCGGGCGTGCCGCCACTCGATCCCATGACATCGACCAGCAGGTCGGCCAGCCGCGAATAGGTTTCGGTGGCGAACAGCTTGAGCATCGAGACATCGGGTCCCAGGGTTTCGCCGCGCTTGACTTGATCGATGAAACGGCCATAGAGCGCGCCCAGGTCGGACACGTCCAGCGCCAGCTTGGTGTAGCGGTCCACGAAGCCGGTGTCTTCGAACAGGCCGAGGCGCTGCGCGGCTTCCTGCA
The DNA here is from genome assembly GCF_058787875.1 of Hydrogenophaga sp. FW305-3-2-15-A-LB1. Classification (NCBI taxonomy): domain Bacteria; kingdom Pseudomonadati; phylum Pseudomonadota; class Betaproteobacteria; order Burkholderiales; family Comamonadaceae; genus Hydrogenophaga; species Hydrogenophaga sp. FW305-3-2-15-A-LB1. Next base: position 86,901 of record NZ_JBYTAE010000001.1, read on the forward strand.
CGCGCGCCAGCGCGTACTGGCTTTGTTTGGGGCTGCCCAGGAAGATGCGCTCGAATCCGAGCAGCGCCTTGGCGATGGTCCAGCCCTTGTTAAGCTCGCCGACGATGCTGGTGCGCGGCACGCGCACGTTTTCCAGGAAGACCTCGCAGAAGTCTTCGCTGCCCGCGATGTTGCGGATGGGGCGCACCGTGATGCCCGGCGTGTTCATGTCGACCAGCAAAAAGCTGATGCCTTCCTGCTTCTTGGCCGATTTGTCGGTGCGCACCAGCAGGAAAAAGTGGGTGGCGTCCTGTGCCAGCGTGGTCCAGGTCTTTTGCCCGTTGACGATAAAATCGTTGCCATCGACCACCGCCTCGGTGCGCAGACTGGCCAGGTCGGAGCCCGAATTGGGTTCCGAGTAACCCTGGCACCAGATGTGCTCACCGGAAATGATCTTGGGCAGGTAGTAGGCGCGCTGGGCGTCGTTGCCATGGTTGATCAGCAGCGGGCCGACCATGGTGATGCCCATGTCGGGCGCGCGCGCCACGCCCCAGCGCTCCTGCTCTTCAATGAAGATGATGAGTTTCTCGGGTGAGAGTCCCATGCCGCCGTACTGCGTGGGCCAACTCGGCGCGACCCAGCCTTTTTCTGAAAGCCTCAGGTACCAAGGGCCGATTTCGGACCAGCGCAGGCGCCGTTGCGGGTAGCGCCATTCGCTGGGGAAATGTTCTTCAAAGAATTCGCGCAGTGTGGCGCGAAAGCTGGCGTTGTCGAACGCATTCCAGTCAGTGGAAGTGGAGGCGGTGGTGTTCATGCGTGCTCCTGCGCGGTGGCGTTTTGGGTGAGGTTGGCGTAGCGGCGGCGCTGCTGGTTGCCATTGCCCAGCCAGGCGGCCAACACCAGAGCACGCTGCAGATACAGGCCCAGGTCGTATTCGTCGGTGACGCCGATGGCGCCGTGCAGTTGCACCGCCTCCCGCGCCACCTGCAGCCCCGCATCCGACGCGCGCGACTTGACGCGGCTTGCCAGGGCAGAGCGCGCGCTGGCGTCGGCGGCCGGGTCATCTAGCAGGGCCAGAGCCTGCGTCACCACGCTGGCAGTCAGTTCCTGCTGAATCAACAGGTCCACAGTGCGGTGCTGCAGTGACTGGAAGCTGCCTATCGGCTTGCCGAACTGGATCCGCGTTCGCAGGTAGTCTTGTGTCATGGTCAGCATGCTGCGCACAAGGGCCAGCAGTTCAACGCTGGCCAGTACCAGGGTTTCGTCGTAGGCGCGGGTCAGCGCGGCCGCGGCGGCGGCCCCTTCGGCCAGCAGGTGGCTGGCGGGCAGGCGAACGCTGTTCAAGTTGAGCTGTGCTGCATAGCTGCCGTCGGCCAGCGGCTGGCTCGACAGGGTAAGGCCGGATGCATCTGCCGGCACCCACACCAGGACCAGACCTTGTGGGTTGGTGGCGCTGACGATGTAGCCGTCGGCCCCGGCACCGGGGCGTACATGGCGCTTGTAGCCATGTATCAGCAGGGAGTCGCCCTGGCGCTCCAGCCGGGTCGCGGCCAGACCGGGCTGGTCTTTCGCGCCGGTTACATCTTCCTGCCAGGCCACGGCGGGTAGCGTGCGACCCTCGGCGAGTTCGGTCAAGAGACGCATCGATAGCTCGGTGGCACCCACATGGGACAGCAGCCGGCCGGCAAACACCAGCACCGGCACCACCGGTTCGGGCGCGACCTGAGAAGCCAGGGCGGCCGCCACCTCGGCCATCTCAGCGAAACCCTGGGCGTAGCCGCCCAATTGTTCGGGCACCAGCAGCCCGGTCCAGCCCTGCTCGGCCAGGGCGCTCCAGAAGCGGCGGTCGTAGCCCGGCACCTGTTGGCGCAGGGCGCGGGCACGGTTGAGTGGTGATTCTTTGGTGACGAAACTTAGCGCGCTTTCGCGCAGCATGGTCAGTTGTTCAGCGCGTTCGCTGTCGTGGGTGGTAGTCATGATGGGGTGGGTGCTGGCCTGGGTAAAAATTGGGTATTGCTGGCCTCAGCGGGAAGAAAATCGGTCGCGAGCTCGTGAATGTCAATAGGATTTAGGCAGGCCCAGCACCTTCTCAGCGATGAAGCACAGGATGAGTTGCGGGCTGATCGGCGCGATGCGCGGAATCATCATTTCGCGCAGATAACGCTCGACGTGGTATTCCTTGGCATAGCCATAGCCGCCCAGCGTGGCCATGGCGCGCTGGCAGGCGTTGAAACCAGCCTCGGCCGCCATGTACTTGGCAGCATTTGCGTCGGCGCCGCAGGGCAGGCTGTTGTCGTATTTCCAGGCCGCGCGCATCGCCATCATTTCAGCGGCCTCAAGCTCCATCCATGATTGCGCCAGCGGATGCTGGATAGACTGGTTCTGCCCGATGGGCCGGTCAAAGACCACGCGCTCGCGGGCGTACTTGACGGCTACCTGCAGCGCCGCCCGACCCAGGCCGACGGCCTCGCCCGCGATCAGCACCCGCTCCGGGTTCATGCCATGCAGGATGTACTCAAAGCCGCGGCCTTCTTCGCCGATGCGGTCTCCTACCGGCACGCGCAAGCCGTCGATGAAGAGTTCGTTCGAGTCGACCGATTTGCGTCCCATCTTTTCGATTTCGCGCACCTCGACAAAACTGCGGTCGAGGTCGGTGTAGAACAGGCTCAGGCCGAAGGTCGGTTTCTTGCAGTCCTCGATCGGAGTGGTGCGCGCCAGAATGAGCATCTTCTCTGCCACCTGGGCGGTCGATATCCAGACCTTCTGGCCAGACAGCACATAGTGGTCGCCTGCCCGTTCGGCGCGGGTTTTCAGACGGGTGGTGTTCAGGCCGGTGTTGGGCTCGGTGACGGCGAAGCAGGCCTTCTCCTTGCCCTGGATCAGCGGAGGCAGCATGCGGCGTTTCTGCTCCTCGTTGCCAAACACCGCCACGGGCTGCAAGCCGAAAATGTTCATGTGCACCGCCGATGCGCCAGACAGCCCCGCACCCGACTGTGAGATGGTCTGCATCATCACGGTCGCTTCACTGATGCCCAGTCCGACGCCGCCATATTCCTGTGGCAGACAAACGCCGAGCCAGCCGCCGTCGGCTAGAGCGCGGTGCAGCTCATGCGGAAAGCCGCCCAGCCGGTCCCGTTCGAGCCAGTAGCTGTCGTCAAAGCGAGCGCAGATTTTGCCGATTGCTTCGCGTATCGCTTCATGTTCCTGGTTGTGGGCGAAATCCATGGTGGTGTTCCAGTGGACTCAAATCGCCAGACCGAGGCGTGTGCCTTGGTCAATGGCGCGCAAGGCGTCGAGTTCGGCGGCCAGCTCGGCGCCGCCGATGACATCGGGCGCCAGGCCGAGCGCGCGCAATTCGGCGACCAGCGCGTTCTCGCTGTCCTGGCCGGCGCAAATCACGATGGTGTCCACGTTCAGCGTCTGCGGTACACCGTTGACGCGCAGGTGCAGCCCGGCGTCATCGATGTGTTCATAGACGCATCCTGGCAGCGTGCGCAGGCCGCGCCGCGCCAGCTCGGCCTTGAGTGCCCAGCCAGTGGACATACCCAGACTGCGTCCAGGCTTTTCAGGTTTTCTCTGCAACAGGGTGACTTCGCGTGGCGCGCTGATTGGCTGTGCCGGTTTGAGGCCACCCGCAGCTGCGGGCGAGGTATCGACGCCCCATTCAGCGTAAAACTGCTCAAGCGCCTGAGGCGCGTTGGCAGCATTACCCTCATGCTCGTCATGCAGCAGGAAGGTGGCTACATCGAAACCGATGCCACCGGCGCCGATCACCGCGACCCGGCGGCCTGCCTGCACCCGACCCGACAGCAGATCGGCATAGCTCATCACTTTCGGGTGAGCCATGCCCAGGAGCTGCGGCAGGCGCGGGCGCACGCCGGTGGCTATCACGATGCGGTCGTAGTGACCGGCAGCTAGAGATGGGGCATCCGCCCGGCTGTTGAGCCTGAGCGTCACGCCATGCCGAGCCACGCCTTGCCTGAAATAGCGCAACAGTTCGTTGAACTCCTGCTTGCCCGGCACGGCCCGGGCCAGGTTTAACTGGCCGCCAATCTCGGGTCCAGCCTCGAACAGGGTGACCGCATGACCGCGTTCCGCCGCAGTCAGCGCGCAGGCCAGTCCGGCCGCGCCGGCACCGATCACCGCCACCTTGCGCTGCATGGCCCGTGACGGCATCAGCGAGAACTCCAGCTCGCGCCCGGCGCGTGGATTGACCAGACAGGTGGCGGGGCGGTCGGCGAAGATGTAGTCGAGACAGGCTTGGTTGCAGGCGATGCAGGTGTTGATCTCATCGGCGCGGCCCTGCGCCGCCTTGCGTACGAAGTCGGCATCGGCCAGGAAGGGGCGCGCCATCGACACCATATCGGCGTCACCGCTGGCCAGGATTTCTTCGGCCAGATCGGGCGTGTTGATCCGGTTGGAGACGATGACAGGAATCGTCACTGCTTGTTTGATGCGGGCCGCCGCAAAGCGCCACGCCGCGCGCGGCACCACGTAGGCAATGGTCGGGATGCGCGCTTCGTGCCAGCCGATGCCTGTATTGAGGATGTCAGCGCCTGCGGCCTGCACCGCCTGGGCGAGCTGGATGATGTCGTCAGCCGGGGCACCGCCCTCGACCAGATCGAGCGCCGAAACCCGATACATGAGCAGAAACTGCGACCCCAGGCGTTCGCGCGTGCGCCGCACGATCTCCACCGGCAGGCGATGACGATTTTCCATGCTGCCGCCAAATTCGTCGCTGCGGTTGTTCGTGCGCGTGACGGTGAACTGGTTGAGCAGGTAGCCCTCCGAGCCCATGATCTCGACGCCGTCGAAGCCGGCGCGTTGCGCCAGTTCGGCACAGCGTACATAGTCTTCCACCGTTTGCCAGACTTCGGCCGTGCTCAAGGCGCGAGGCGCGCGGGAGTTGATCGGGGAGGGGATGTCAGAAGCGCCCACTGGCCTGGCGACTTTTGCGTAGCGCCCTGTGTGCAGGATTTGCAGAATGATCTTGCCGCCCTCGGCGTGCACCGCCTGAGGGATCGGTCTGAGCACATCGGCTTGTGCCGTCGTGATAAGCAGGGGACCCGTTTCATCCAGCAGGCCATCCTGGCAGGGGGCATAGCCGCCCGTGACAATCAGGCCCGCGCCGCCGCGTGCGCGCTCGGCATAGAACAGGGACAGCCGGTCGATCGACCGGTCCAGCGACTCCAGACGTGTGTGCATCGATCCCATCAGCGTTCGGTTGCGAAGGGTGTGCGCGCCTACCTTCAGGACGGAGAGTAGCGTCGGAAAGAAAACAGTGGCTTCGGTGGACATGGGGAACGCCTCTTTAAAAATCTAACTAACACCTGTTCGATGATATCATGCGACAACGACCAGCCATGCAATTGGCGAGCACCTCAAATTCTTCGTCCGGATTGACGGTGTGATGCAGGCGGCGATTTCGACAACAGTCAGTCAGGAGATTTACCCATGATGTTCGACGATGACCAGATTGCGCTGCGTGACGTGGCGCGCCGCTTTGCACGAGAGAAGCTCAGGCCCGATTACCAGAAGCGCGAATCGCAACCTGGCATCGACCGGGCCTTGTTCAAGGAAATGGGTTCGCTCGGTCTGATCGGTGTTGATCTGCCCGAGGAATATGGCGGCTTGGGCCTCAGTGGCGTCACGGCCGGCATGATCACCGAGGAAATTGCCTATGGTGACTTCAACGTCAGCTACATGCAGCTGCTCAGTTCGCTGATGGGCGCCATCATCCATGCCAATGCGTCCCCCGAGCTGGCGCGCACCTGGAACAGCCGGATCGTGGCGGGCGAGGCCATCGTCGCGCTGGGTCTGACCGAACCACGGGGCGGCTCGGATGCCGCCAATCTGCAACTCAAGGCGCGTCGCGTGGGCGACGAGTACGTGCTTTCCGGCGAGAAAACCTCCATCACTTTTGCCGACCAGGCCGATGCCATGGTGTTGTTCGCACGCACCGGAAAGCCCGAGGATGTCGCACGAGGCATCAGCGCCTTCCTGGTCGATCTGAATCAGCCCGGCGTGCAACGCACGCGCTTCAACGATGTTGGTAGCAAGATCATCGGCCGTGGTTCGGTGTTTTTCGACGATGTGCGGGTGCCGGTCGAGAACCGGCTGGGCGAGGAGGGCAAAGGCTTCACGCAGGTGATGCAGGGCTTTGACTTCAGCCGCATCCTGATCGCGCTGCAGTGCGTGGCCGCCGCGCAGGCCTCGATCGACGAAGCCTGGGAATACGTGAAGGAACGCCAGACCTTTGGCGCGCCGCTGGCGCAGTACCAGGGCGTGAGCTTTCCCCTTGTCGAGTTCGAGACCCTGATCGCCGCTTGCCGCCAGCTCTGCTACCACGGCCTGGCCCTGCGCGATGCCGGTCAGCCGCACACCGCGGAAGCGGCCATGGTCAAGTGGATGGGCCCCAAGACCGCTTTTGACGCGATTCACCAGTGCCTGCTGACCTTTGGGCACTATGGCTGGTCGATGGACCTGCCTCACCAGCAGCGCCTGCGCGACGTGATGGGCCTGGAAATCGGCGACGGAACGGCGCAAATCATGAAGCTGATCGTTGCCCGCGAGCGCGTGGGACGCGCCGCCGTGCAGTACGCCAAGGAGAGCAAGAAATGATTCAGACATCCCCAGTGGAGATCAGCCGTGCCGGCGCCGTTGGAATTATCGAGTTAGCCCGCCCCGAAAAATTCAATTGCCTGTCGATGTCCGTTCATGCGGCCATCGAGGCCGCCATCGACGGATTCGAGAAATCCGACTCCGGTGTGCGCGCCATTCTGATCCGGGCGCAAGGCAAGCACTTCTGCACCGGCGCCGATCTGGATGAGGTGAAGTCGCTGCGTGGCGATCCAGCCAGGCTCAAGCACTTCATCAGCTATGGTCACAGCGTGCTCAAGCGCCTGGAACGCAGCGATTTGCCGGTGGTGGCGGCCTGCCAGGGTCTGACCCTGGCCGGTGGCAGCGAACTGATGCTGGCCTGCGACATCATCTTTGCGGCCAAGGACGCGCGCTTTGGCGACCAGCATGCCCAGTTCGGCCTGATTCCCGGGTGGGGCGGCAGCCAGCGCATGCCACGCATTGCGGGTCTGCGCCGTGGCCTGGACCTGTTCTTTTCGGCGCGCTGGATCGATGCCGCCACCGCCGAGCAGTGGGGGCTGGTGAACTATGTGGTCGAGCCTGAGCAGTTGGGTGAAGCGGCGCTGGCGTATTGCAGCAAGATCGCCACGCGCAGCCGCATCGGCATGGCCACCATGAAACGTTTGGCACGGCAAGGCATGGAGGGTTCGTCGGAGGTCGGTCTCCAGCTTGAGGAAGACCTGGCCAGCGCGGCTCTGCTCGATGACGACGTCAGCGAAGGTCTGGCGGCCTTCGAGGCACGCCGTACACCGGTGTTCAAGGCCTGAGCGGCTGAATGCTTTGTCTCGCGAATAGGCGCAATCACATATGACCATCCTTTCCTCCCGCATATCGACTTCCGACGACGAATTTCGGCTCAACCAAAAAGCCTACCAGGCCGTGATTGCGGACCTGCAAAGCCGTCGCCAACTGGCGCTGGCCGGAGGCCCCCCGAAAGCGCGGGAAAAACACCTGGCGCGCAACAAGATCCTGCCGCGCCATCGCGTCGAAGTGCTGCTCGATCCAGGTTCGCCTTTCCTAGAGGTCGGCATGCTTGCCGGCGAGGGCATGTACGACGGCGTGCCGCCGGGTGCCAGCATCATCACCGGCATCGGTCTGGTGCAGGGCCGTCCGTGCATGATCATTGCCAACGACGCCACCGTGAAGGGTGGCACCTACTACGGCATGACCTGCAAGAAGCATGTGCGGGCGCAGCAAATTGCCTGGGCACACCGCTTGCCCTGCATCACGCTGGTGGACAGCGGTGGCGCCTTCCTGCCTGAGATGGCCAACATCTTTCCCGATGTGGGGCAGTTCGGCAGCATTTTCAACAACCAGGTACGCATGTCGGCCGAGGGTATCCAGCAGATTGCCGTGGTGATGGGGCCTTGCACGGCGGGTGGCGCCTACATCCCGGCGCTGTGCGACGAGGCGGTGATTGTCAAGGAACAAGGCTATATGTACCTCGGTGGCCCCGAGTTGACCTTTGCCGCCACCGGCGAGACGGTGGATGCAGAGTCGCTGGGCGGCGCCAAGATGCACTGCAGCGTCAGCGGTGTCACTGATCATATTGCCGAAGATGACCGCCACGCGCTGGCCATCACGCGTGAAATCGTACGGGACCTGGGTGAGCAGCCCAAGCCACGCTGGACGCGTCAGCCGTCGGTGCCTCCGCGCTTCGATCCGCGCGAGATTTACGGCATCATCAGCCGCGACACCAAAATCCCGACCGACACGCGCGAGATTCTGGCGCGTTTCGTCGATGACAGCCGGTTCCAGGAATTCAAGCCGATGTACGGCGACACCCTGCTGACCGGCTTTGCTCGCATCCATGGCCACGAGGTTGGCATCCTGGCCAACCAGGGCGTGCTGTTCCCGGAAAGCGCGATGAAGGCGGCGCACTTCATCGATCTGTGCTGCCAGCGAGACATCCCTCTGCTGTTCATGGCCGACGTGACCGGCTTCATGGTCGGGCGCGCCGCCGAGCAGGCTGGCATTGCCAAAGCCGGGGCCAAGATGATCACGGCGATGGCCTCGGCCAACGTGCCCAAGTACACCATCATCATGGGCGCCTCTTACGGTGCAGGTTACCTGGCGATGTGTGGCCGCCCGTTCAACCCGACCGCGATGTTTGCTTGGCCGACCGGCCGCGCGGCCATCATGGGTCCGGATCAGGCCGCCACGGTGATGGCACTGGTGCGCAGACAGATCAACAAGACCGAGGGAAAAGAGTGGACGCCCGAGGAAGAAGAGGCGTTCAAGGCGCCGGTACGCAAGATTTACGAAGACTTCCAGCCTGCTGCGAACTTCTCCTCGAATTTGTGGGTGGACGGCATCATCGATCCGGTGGAAACACGCGACGCCATGGGACTGCTGCTCGACCTCGCATCCCGGACTGCCGCCAAACCGACGCCGTTCGGTGTCTTCCGTTTTTAACCAGGACGCCAGCCATGCAACGCATCCACACCGTCTTGATGACCCACTTCGCCGCAGGAGTTGGGCATGCTTAAGAAAGTCCTCATTGCCAACCGCGGCGAGATCGCCTGCCGCATTGCCCGCACCTGCCGCAAGCTCGGCCTGGAAGTGGCCACCGTGCACTCCAGTGCCGACCGGTTTGCCCGCCATGTGCGTGAGATCGGTGAATCGGTCGAACTCGGGGGTGCAGCGCCCAGCGAGAGTTATCTGAACATCGATGCCATCATCGCGGCGGCCCGGCGTGTGGGCGCCGACGCCGTTCATCCGGGCTACGGTTTTGTCTCGGAAAATCCGGCCTTTGTGCGCGCACTGGATGCGGCTGGCTTGACCTTCATTGGACCCCGGGCCGACACCATCGAGCGCGTCGGCGGCAAAGCCAGTGCCAAGCGCGAGGCAGCCCGTCTCGGCGTGCCGGTCATTCCCGGCAGCGAAAGCGGCATGACCGACCCAGCCGAGGTGTTGAATCTGGTGCGCGGTATGAAGCTGCCCGTGCTGCTCAAGGCCGTGGCTGGTGGCGGTGGCCGTGGCATGGCGGTGGTCGAGACGCTGGAGGGGCTGGAGTCGCGCATCGAGAGTGCCATGCGTGAGGCCGAAAAAGCCTTCGGCAACGGCGAACTGATCGTCGAGCGCTACCTGCCGCATGTGCGCCACCTGGAGGTGCAGGTGGCCGGTGACGGCCAGGGCCACGCCATTCACCTGTTCGAGCGCGAGTGCACCTTGCAGCGACGCCATCAAAAAGTGATCGAAGAAGCGCCGTCAAGCGGTCTGAGCCCGCGTCTGCGTGAAGCTATCCTGGCCGATGCGGTCAAGCTGGCCTCTGGCGTGAATTACCGCGGCCTGGGCACGGTTGAGTTTGTCGTCACGGGTGAAGAATATTATTTCCTGGAGGTCAATCCTCGCTTGCAGGTCGAACACCCGGTGACCGAAGAAGTCACCGGCCTCGATCTGGTCGAACTGCAACTGCGCATTGCCGACACGGACAGCCTGCCGCTGGCGCAAGCCGACGTGCGGTGCACCGGTCACGCCTTCGAGGCCAGGCTGTGCGCTGAAGACGCCGCTGCGGGATTTTTGCCGGCTACCGGGCGGTTGCAGGTGGTCGATTTTTCGCGCGCGGGCGTGCGCGTCGAGTCCGGGGTAGACAGTGGCGACGAAATCTCGCCGCACTACGACTCGATGATCGCCAAGCTCATCGCGCACGGGCCCGACCGCGAGTCGGCGCGCCGGGCGCTGGTGGCCGGATTGCGCGAAAGCACGGTGATCGGCCTGGTCACCAACCTGGAATTTCTGCATGAACTGCTGGAATGGCCGGAGACCCGCGATGCCACATTTCACACCCGCCTGATCGACGAGCGCCACGCGCAGCGCGGCGTGGTGGCTCCCGCCGCGCCGCCTCTTGAGCATCTGGCTGCTGCCGCGCTGCACTGGCTGGCGCAACGGCGTGCCGAGTCGTCCGCGCTGGGCTGCTGGACCCTCTGGGACGGTTTCACGGGCTGGCGCCTGAGCAGTGGGCCGATTCAGGCCGCACCCCAGCCGGTCCTTGTGTTGAAGGCGGGCGCGGCGGAATGGCCCGTGCGGTTTTCGATGCGCGATGACCAGGGCAGCAGTGCGCTGGTCATTGGCGAGCAAAAGGTGCGCGCTACGCTGCAGCCGCTCGCGGGCGGACGCTTCCTGCTGCAATGTGGTGGGCGGGCGCTGGAACTGACGATCCGGGGCGACGCGTGGCAGGCCGAGCTCGCCAGCGCGTTGGGCAGCAGCTTGTTCACGGCACGACCCTATCTGGGGGGGGGCGCCGGTGACGCTGCCGCCAGCGGTCAATTGGGCGCGCCAATGATGGGCAAGGTGGTGGCGGTCAAGTCGGCGGTCGGTGAGAAGGTTTCCATCGGCCAGACCGTGATCGTGCTCGAATCGATGAAGATGGAGCTGCACGTCATGGCGCCATTCGAAGGCAGCCTGAGCAGCCTGCGCTGCCGGGTCGGCGACATGGTTGAGCGCCACCAAGTGCTGGCCGAAGTCAGCCCGGCTTGATCGAAGGAGGTACAAGCGATGAGCAACTTGCCTACCTCCGTCGAGTTCCATGAGGAGGGACCGCGCGAGGGCTTCCAGATGGAGCCAAAAACCTATCCGCTGGCGGACCGCGCCGCGCTGATTGATGCCTTGAGCCTCTCGGGTCTGAGGCAGATCCAGGTTGCGTCCTTTGTCAGTGCGCGCGCGGTGCCGCAGATGGCCGACACGTCCGAATTGTTCGCCGCCATCATCAAGCGCCCTGGTACCCGCTACACGGCGCTTTGGCTCAACGACAACGGCTTCGAGCGGGCGCGCGCCTGTGAACAGGTGGATCTGGACGGCAAGCTGATGTTCTACACAACCGAGCCGTTTTCGCAGCGCAACAACAATTGCAGCGTGGCCGAGATGCGTGAACGCCAGCTCGGCTGGCTGGACCGCTACATCGCCCTGGGCATTCCGGTGGAAAAGGCCTACGTGATCACGGCCTTTGGCTGCAATCTCGGTGGCGCCGTGCCGCTGTCGGTCCTCACCGATCAGGTCCGCTGGCTGGTCGATGCCTGCGCCGACCGGCGTGTGCCGCTGCCGGCGGTCTACTTGGCCGACACCATGGGCTGGGCAAATCCCGAGGAGATCAAGCGCCGCGTCGGCGCGGTGCGCGCGATCGTGCCGGAGGCTCAGATCGGCCTGCACCTGCACGACACGCGCGGCGTCGGCGGTGCCAACGTTTATGCCGCCTTGCAAATGGGCGTGCGGCTGTTCGACAGTTCGGTCGCCGGTCTGGGCGGCTGTCCGTTCGCGGGTCACACGCACGGTGGCGCGGCCGGCAATATCTGCACCGAAGACATGGTGTTCATGTGCCAGGAACTGGGCATCGAGACCGGCATCGATTTAGAGGCGCTGATCGAGGCGTCCCTTCTGGCCGAACGCGTCATCGGCCGCACCCTGTCGGGCCATGTGATGCACAGCGGCTCGCTCAAGGGATTTCGCGCCGGCCAGCGAATGCAAGAGATTTGTGGGGCGGTGCGCTGAATCACATGACAAGGAGAAGGTCATTGGTCGAGTACAGGACAAGGTCATTCTTGTGACGGGCAGTGCGATGGGCATGGGCCAGGTCCACTGCGAGCTGCCTGTCGCGGACATGAACGCCGGGATTGGCGAAACCGTCGCGGCGGGCGTTCGCCAGCGCGGCGGAGTGGGACCGCATGTTCAACGTCAACGTGCGCTACCCCTTTTTCGGCACGCGGACGGGGGTGCCGACGATGAAGCAGGCAGGTGGTGGCTCGATCATCAACATCCTGTCTATCTACGGCCGTTAGGCGCACCCTGTGCCTATGGGGCTTCCAAGGGCGAGGTACGGCTGTTCAGTATGGCCAGCGCGCCCTATCTCGCCCCTTTCAATATTCGTGTCAATTCGGTTCACCTTGGCGCCATCGAGACGCCGATGACCAAGGACTTGTTGAGCGATCCGGCCGATCACAAATCGCTGCTCGGCACCACTCCAATTGGGCGGGCGGTGCAGCATCAGGAAGTGTCGGCGGTGGTGCTGTTCCGGGGCCTCCGATGAGTCGTCCACCGTCATGGGTGCCGAGTTGGTGGTCGATGGTGGCTACGCCGCGGTCTGACCGCGCTTCAAAGGACGAAACAGGATGTCCGTGATTCAAACGCTGGTCGATGTGCAAGGTCCGAGCTTCCGCGACAACCTTGCACACCACGCGGGCCAGATCGCTCTTCTGCGCGCACGCCTGGCCGAGGTGGCCACCGGCGGGCGCGACGCGCACATCCAGCGCCACCGCGAGCGCGGCAAGCTGCTGGTGCGCGAGCGCATCGACTTCATCGTCGATGACGGTAGCGCCTTCCTGGAACTCTCGCCGCTGGCGGCCTGGGATCAGTATGGCAACGAGGTGCCGGGTGCGGGCATCGTCACCGGCGTCGGGATGGTGGCCGGGCGGCCCTGCATGTTCATTGCCAACGATGCCACCGTCAAGGGCGGCTCGTTCTTCCATGAAACCGTTAAAAAACACATACGGGCGCAGGAGATTGCCCAGCGCCTGCGCCTGCCTTGCCTGTACCTGGTGGATTGCGGCGGCGCCTTTTTGCCGGAGCAGGACCGCGTGTTTCCCGACAAGGACCACTTCGGCAACAGCTTCCACCGCCAGTGCCGCATGTCGCAGGCTGGCCTGCCGCAGCTCTCGGCCGTGTTCGGCGGTTGCACCGCGGGCGGCGCCTACATTCCCGCGCTGTCGGACGAAGTGGTGATGGTGCGCGGTAACGCACGCATTCATCTGGGTGGCCCGTCCATCGTCAAGATCGCGATCAACGAAGTGGTAGACGGCGAAACCCTGGGCGGCGCGGAGATGCACAGCCGTGTCTCCGGTGTCAGCGACCACCTGGCCGAGGACGAGCATCAGGCGCTGGCCATGCTGCGTCAGATCGTCGCCAGCCTGCCGCCCGAGCCGCCCATGGTGCCGCCGCTGCCGCCCAGCGCACCACGTTACGACCCGGTTGAGCTCGATGGCGTCGTACCGGTCGACCCCAAACAGCCCTACGACGCGCGCGAAATCATTGCGCGGCTGCTCGACGGCAGCGCTTTCCACGAGTTCAAACCGTTGTGGGGAGATACGCTGGTGACCGGCTTTGGCGCGATCCACGGCCAGCCGGTCGCCATCCTCGCCAACAACGGCGCGCTGCTGTCCGAGTCGGCCCTGAAGGGCGCGCATTTCATCGAGCTGGCCAACCAGCGCGGAGTACCGCTGCTGTTTTTGCAGAACATCCCCGGCTTCATGGTTGGCACCGAGGCCGAGCGTGGCGGTATTGCCAAGCACAGCGCCAAGATGGTGTATGCCATGGCTTGCGCGCGCGTGCCCAAGCTCACGTTGGTGGTTGGCGGCTCTTATGGCGCCGGCAACTACGGCATGTGCGGCCGCGGCTTTGAGCCCGAATTCCTGTTCGCCTGGCCCAGTGCCAGAGTTGCCACGATGAGCGCCGACATTGCCAGCAACGTGATGGTCGAGCTGGCGCGCTCTAACCTGCGCGGCCCGGCTGATGAGGCGCGGCTGCTGGATATCGAACGCAAGGTACGCGAGCAGTACGCGCGCCAGAGCGATCCCTATTACGCCACCTCCCGGCTGTGGGACGACGGTCTGATCGAACCCTCGGCCTCGCGCGACGTGCTGGGCCTGGCGCTGGCGCTGGCGGCGCGCCGTGCGTTGCCGAGTACGGCAACCCCTGTTTACCGCATGTAAGAGAACCTCTATGAACACCCCCACCTACGAGACCCTGCAACTGGTCGTCGACGCGCGCGGCGTGGCCCGCCTCACGCTCAACCGCCCCGACACTCATAACGCGCTCAACGCCACCCTGATCAGCGAGTTGCGCCGTGCCGTCGATTGGCTGGCCGTAGCGCCGGGCGTGCGCGCGGTGGTGCTCACCGGCACCGGCAAGACCTTTTGCGCCGGTGGTGACCTGGGCTGGATGCAGGACAACATGAAAAAGAGCCGGACCGAGCGCGTGGGCGAAAGCGGCGATCTGGCGCTCATGCTGCGCGCCCTGAACGAGCTGCCTATGCCCGTCATTGGCCGCATCAATGGCCCCGCGTATGGCGGCGGCGTCGGCATGATCTCTGTCTGTGACATCACGATCGCGGTCGATACCGGCATCTACTCGCTGACCGAGGTGCGCCTGGGCCTGCTGCCGGCCAACATCGCGCCCTACGTTGTGGCGCGCATGGGTGAAGCCAACGCCCGGCGCACCTTTCTGACGGCGCGCCGCATGAGCGCGGCAGAGGCGCAGCGCCTGGGCCTGCTCTCAGAAGTGGTGGCGGCCGATCAGCTCGACGCGGCCATTGAACGCGAACTCGCCGACCTGCTGCAGTGCGCGCCCGGCGCGGTGGCGGCCACCAAGAAGCTGGTGGCCTATGTGCAGGCGCACGATCTGCCCACCAACATGATCTACACCGCTGACAAGCTGGCCGACGCCTGGGAAACCGAAGAAGGGCGCGACGGCATTGCAGCCTTTTTTGGCAAGCGGCTGCCGGTGTGGCGGCAGGTCTGAGTGTTGGCATGAAGGCGTGCGACTGATGTTTAACACCCTCCTGATTGCCAATCGCGGGGAGATCGCCTGCCGCATCGCCCGCACCGCGCGCCGCATGGGCTTGCGCACGGTGGCGGTCTATTCCGACGCCGACCGCGAGGCGCTGCACGTGGCCCTGTGCGATACGGCCGTGCGCATCGGAGCGCCGGAGGCCGCGCGCAGCTACCTTGATGCCGCTGCCATCGTGGCCGCGGCGCGTGCCGCCGGTGCGCAGGCCATCCATCCGGGCTACGGCTTTTTGTCGGAAAGCCTGGCCCTGATTGACGCCTGCGAAGCCGTCGGGCTCATTTTTGTGGGCCCCTCGCGCGAAGCGATTCGGCGCATGGGCTCGAAGATCGAATCCAAGCGCATCGCGCTCGGAGCCGGCGTGCCGGTGGTGCCGGGCTACCACGCCGACGACCAGGACTCTGCGGTCTTGCAGGCGGCGGCCGGGGGCATCGGCTACCCGGTGCTGATCAAGGCCTCGGCCGGCGGCGGCGGCAAGGGCATGCGGGTGGTGCGCAGCGCGGCTGACTTCTCGGCCGCGCTGGATACCGTGCGACGCGAAGCGAAGGCTTCGTTCGGCGACGACCGCGTGCTGCTGGAACGCTACCTCGACGAGCCACGCCACCTCGAAGTGCAGTTGCTGGGCGACAAGCACGGGCATCTGGTCCATTTGTTCGAGCGCGAATGTTCGATCCAGCGCAACCACCAGAAAGTGATTGAGGAAGCGCCCGCGCCACACCTGCCTCCCGCCGTGCGCGAGGCCCTGTTTTCGCACGCGCTGACGATCGGGCACGCCATCGGCTACGACAGCACCGGCACCATCGAGTTCATCCACGACAGCCGCAGCGGCGACACCTTCTTCCTGGAAATGAACACCCGGCTGCAGGTCGAGCACCCGGTGACCGAGTTGACGGTCGGTATCGATTTGGTCGAATGGCAGCTGCGGGTGGCCACTGGTGAGCCGCTCGGCTTCGCCCAGCCGGACCTGACGCAGCGCGGCTGCGCGATCGAGGCGCGTGTCTGCGCGGAGAATCCGGCGGCGGGTTTCGCGCCCGAGATCGGCGCCCTGATCGACTACCGCGAGCCGCGCGGCGAGGGCGTTCGGGTCGACAGCGGCATGCGCAACGGCAGTCACGTTACGCCTTATTACGACTCCATGCTGGCCAAGGTAATTGCCCATGCCGACGACCGGCCGACCGCCGCACGGCGGCTCGCCACGGCATTGGACGACACGGTGCTGCTCGGCGTGCACAGCAACCTCGGTTTTCTGGCCGATCTGCTGCGCCATGACCACTTCGCGCAAGTACTCACCACACATTACATCGAACGCGCCTTTCCCACAGGCTGGCAGCCGCGCACGGACGATGGGCTGGCCATCGCGGCTGCCGCCGTGCACGGCGTGCTGATCAAACAGGCGACGGCCGGGCGCTCGGCCTGGCAGTCGCTCGGGGCCTGGCGCGCGGCCGGCGCTGGGAGTGGCACTGGCAGCACACAGGTGCTGCTCGAAGACGAGCAGCGCTGCGTGCATGAAGTCAGCGTCTCGCCGCAGGGTGACAGCTGGCGTGTGTGCGTCGGCGATCGGGAGTTGACCCTGGCGGCGGTATTGGTCGGCGACACCCTGGCGTTGCAGTGCGACGGCCTGACGGTTCGCTTCACGGTGGCGGTGGAGCAGCACGCCAAGCAAGGCGAACGCGTGTGGCTCTCTGGCCTGAGCGGTACGTGGGCCTGGCGCCGGCTCGATCGCTGGCAGCGCGCACTCAAGGGCGCGGCGGGTGCCGATGAGCTGGGCGGCAATCTCCTGCTCGCCCCCATGCCCGGTCTGGTGACGCAGGTGCAGGTCAGTGTAGGCATGAGTGTGAACGCGGGCGACACGCTGGTGCAGATGGAAGCTATGAAGATGGTGCATACGCTGAGCGCGGTAGCGCCGGGACGTGTGGCCGAGCTGCGTTGCCGCGTCGGCGACGCGGTGCGCGGTGGTGATGTGCTGGCGATCATGGAAACAATCGAATCCGAGGAAAAGCAATGAACGAGCCGATTTATTTTGACGAGCAACACCGGCAGTTCCGGGACAACCTGCGCCGCTTTGTCGAGCAGGAAGTAGTGCCGCACGCCGCGCTCTGGGAAGATCAGGGCATGGTGCCGCGCGCGCTGCTGCGCAAGATGGGCGAACTGGGCTATCTGGGCATACGCTACGACGAAAAGTACGGCGGCTCGAAACTCGACACCGTGTACAGCGCCATCCTGGCCGAAGAACTCGGCCGTTCCACTTACGGCGGCTTCGCCGTGACGGTGATGGTGCACACCGACATGGCCTCGCCGCACCTGGCCAACTTTGGCACGCCAGAGCAGCTCGCACGCTACCTGCCGCCCATCATCGGTGGCGAGAAGATCTGCGCTGTGGCGGTCACCGAGCCCGATGCCGGCTCCGACGTGGCCGGCATCCGCACACGCGCGGTGCGCGACGGTGAGCACTGGGTCATCAACGGAAGCAAGATGTTCATCACCAACGGCGTGCATGGCGACGTGTACTTTGTCGCCGCCAAGACCGATCCGAGCGCCAAGGGTTCGCGCGGTATCTCGATCTTCATCGTCGAGAAGGGCACCCCGGGTTTTCGGGTCGGGCGTGCGCTCAACAAGAGCGGCTGGCTGTGCAGCGACACCGCCGAGCTGGTGTTCGAGGACTGCCGCGTGCCGTCCGCCAACCTGCTGGGCGAAGAGAACAAGGGCTTCTACCAGATCATGCGCAACTTCCAGAACGAGCGCATGGTGCTAGGTGCGCAGGTGATGGGCGAGGCCGCACGCGCGATCGAGCTGACGCTGGCCTATGTGCGCGAGCGCAAGGCCTTCGGCGCCACGCTGTGGGACAAGCAGGCGATTCGCCAGCGCATGGCCATGCGGGCAGCGCAGGTGGCGGCGGCCCGCCAGTTGGTTTACCACGCGGCCTGGCTGGACGCGCAGGGGCGCGACTGCGTCAAGGAGGTGTCGATGGTCAAGGCGCTGTGCGGCGAGCTGGTCAACGATGTGGTCTATGACTGCCAGCAGTTCCACGGCGGCTTCGGCTACATGCGCGAGGCCGCGATCGAGCGTATGGTGCGCGACGCACGCGTCCAAGCTATCGGTGGCGGTGCCACCGAGGTCATGCTCGAAGAAGTGGCGAAACGGTTGTGAACATGAGCACCTCTCGAGCTACTTCAGTCATTGACGGGTTGGTCGAGCTGCCTCTGAAGGAGGTCCTGCCCGGCATCCTGATGTTCACGCTGCCGGTGGACTATGGCATCGACCACGTCAACATCTACCTGATTCGCGACAGCGAGGGTTGGTGCCTATTCGACACGGGTGCCGATTGCGAGGCGGCGCGGGCCTTGTGGCTGCGCGCATTGGAAGGCCCGCTGGCGGCTGGCTTGACGCGCATCATCGTCTCGCACCACCACCCCGACCACCTCGGGCTGGCGGTGTGGCTGCACGAGCGCACCGGGGCTCCGATCCTGATGCGCGAGGAGGAGGTGGCGGTGGCGCGGCAGACGCACGTGGTCAGCATCGATGACCGCGCTTACTGTATCGACTTCATGTGCCGCCATGGGGTGGCGCCGGAAGATGCGCATCAGGTGGTGGGCGGGGTGTTGCAAAGCAATATGGCCTGTGCCGTGCCGACTCGCGTCGAGCCGCTCGAAGCCGGCCAGACCTTGCACATCGGCGATCATGCTTTCGACGTGCTGGTGCTTGGTGGACACAGCATTGCCCAAATCTGCTTGTACGAGCCCAAGCTGAAATTGCTGCTCACGGGCGACCAGTTGCTCGAGCGCATCACACCCAACATTGGTGTCTGGCCCTATGGCGAAACCGATCCGCTGCCACGTTACCTGGATAGCCTGCGCACCATTGCGGGACTGGACATCGAGTACGTCTTGCCAGCCCACCACGGCGTCTACCACGCCGGGGTCGAGCGCGCGCATGGACTGGTGGCGCACCACCAGAGGGCACTGCGCAAGTTCTTGGCGCGTCTGGGCGAGGGGGGCATGAATGCCACCGAACTCGGCTACGCCGTTTATGGCGCGCAGAGCGACCCGCTGCATGCTTACCTGGCCATGGGCGAAACCCTGGCGCACCTGCTGTGGCTGCAGCGTGCCGGCCATGTGCGCCATGAAGAAACGCCAGCCGCGACCCGCTGGTATCCGGTGACGGCGGCCAGCGAAGAGCCCACCCTCACCTTGTCTGGAGACATGTCGAGATGACAGAAACACACATCATCAAAGAAGAAGAAATCGCCAAGCGATGGCAAAAGTTCGCCCATGTGTCGCCGTATAACCGCGAACTGGGCTTCCTGCCGCACGCGGTGCACACCGACTGGTGCGTGCTCAAAGTCGAGTACCAGGAAGCACTGGTGGGCGATCCGCAGACCAGGGTTTTGCATGGCGGAGTCATCACTGCGCTGCTCGACGCCGCGCTCGGATTCGCGATTTTCGTCAAGCTGCCGGAGATACGGCCGATGGCCACGCTGGACTTGCGCATCGACTACCTCAAGCCCGCGACGCCCGGGCGGGCGATTCTGGGGGGAGCCGTTTGCTACAAGTTGACTGCAGAACTGGCGTTCGTCCGTGGCGCCGCTTACCACGACACGTTGGACGACCCAATAGCCACCGCAGTCGGCATTTACATGTTTACTTCCGGGCGACCGGTATTGCGCAACGAGGATGTGCCACGATGAAATGGACCGAACAAATTGACCATGCGCGCGCCCAGGGTGACTGGAGCGAAGTGATCCAGGCGGTGCCCTTTGCGCGTTTTCTGGACCTGCGCATTGATGTCAAGGGCGAGGAGTTCACCTGCGTCTTGCCTTTCCAGGAAAAACTGATAGGCAACCCCATGCTGCCGGCTCTGCATGGCGGTGCCACCGGAGGGTTTCTGGAATGCGCCGGATTGTTCTACCTGCTGTGGCACATGGACAGCCGGGACTTGCCCAAGACCATCGATTTCAACATTGATTACCTGCGCTCGGGCCGTCCGCAGGACACCTATGCCAACGTCGTGATGGTCAAGCTGGGCCAGCGTGTGGCGAACCTGCGCATCCAGGCATGGCAATCCAGCCCCGATAAGCCCATCGCCCTTGGCCACGGCAATTTCATGCTGCGAGCCTGAGGGTGCAGAAAGGAAATGTCCATCATGTCTCAATCTACCTACCGTTCCGTGTTCCGCCCTGGCCTGTTTGTTGGTCAAACCGTTATCGTCACCGGTGGTGGCAGTGGCATTGGCCGCTGCACCGCGCACGAACTGGCCAACCTAGGGGCCAGCGTCGCGCTTGTCGGTCGCCGCGTCGAGAAGCTGGAAGCTGTGCAAGCTGAAATCACGCAGGCCGGCGGCCGGGCCAGTATCCACGCTTGCGACATTCGCGACGAGGCGGGCGTCAAGGCCATGATCGCCGACGTGATCGCACAGCACGGCAAGATCGATGGTCTCGTCAACAACGCGGGTGGCCAGTACCCGCAGCCGGTCAAGGACATCAGCCTGAAGGGCTGGGATGCGGTGGTGCGCAGCAACCTCACCGGCGGCTTCCTGGTGGCGCGCGAAGCCTTCAACCAGTCCATGGAGTTCCATGGCGGCGCCATTGTCAACATCATCGCCGACATCTGGGGCGGCATGCCGACCATGGCGCACAGCGGTGCGGCGCGTGCCGGCATGCTGTCGTTCACCGAGACGGCGGCTTGCGAATGGGCCTGCGCCGGCGTGCGTGTCAACGCCGTGGCACCGGGCTGGATTGCCAGCAGCGGCTTTGATACCTACAGCCCCGAGATGCAGGCCGAACTGCGCAGCCTGAAGACCAAGGTGCCGCTGCAACGTTATGGCACCGAGGCCGAGATTTCGGCGGCGATTGTGTTTTTGCTGTGCGAGGCGGCGGCTTTCATCACGGGTTCTTGCATTCGGGTCGATGGTGGCGTGCCCAATGCCCGACCGACCTGGAAATTGCAGGCTCATGATCGATCCAAACCCTTCAATGGCTTTGCGCTGGCCGAACCGCCAAAGTGCCTGAGCGTCAAGGATCAATGACATGGAAGTGACTATGCAAACCCCAATCACCCCTTCGAACGATCCGTCGGCTTATCTCGCGCCCGGCCGCTACGTGGACAGCGATCACTCGGCGGTGATCGCGTTCGCGCACCGGGTGGCCGACCCTGCCATGGCGCCGCGCGAGATCGCAGTCAAGCTCTATTACGCCGTGCGTGACGAGTTTCTCTACGACCCCTACTGCTTTGACACCACGGTCGAGGGTTTGAAGGGCAGTCGCGTGATCGAGGCCGGGCGTGGCTTTTGCGTGCCCAAGGCGGCGCTGCTGGCAGCGGCAGCCCGCGTCCTGGGCGTGCCGGCACGGCTGGGCTATGCCGACGTTCGCAACCACCTGAGCAGCAAGCGCCTGCAAGACATGATGGGCACCGATCTGTTCGTCTTTCACGGTTACACCGAGCTGTGGGTTGACGGGCAGTGGCTCAAGGCCACGCCCGCCTTCAACCGCTCCTTGTGCGAGAAGGCCGGTATCCATCCACTGGAATTCGATGGCCGCGCCGATTCGGTCTTTCATGAATTCGATGTCAGCGGCCGCAGGCACATGGAGTATGTGCACGACCACGGCACTTACGCCGACTTGCCGCGCGATGAACTGCTGGCCTCTTGGCGCGCACATTACAAAACCTTCGCCGACTGGGGACAGACCGCGGACAGCGGGGCCGACTTCGCCCAGGAAGTGGGGCCGTCATCATGACGACGCGCCGGGAATTTCCCGGCTTTGCCGGTGGCTCTCTGGTGGCCGACGTCTATGGCCCAGTCGGCGCGCCCACGGTGTTGCTGCTGCACGGTGGCGGGCAAACCCGCCATGCATGGGGCAAGGCGGCACAGGTGCTGGGCGATGCGGGTTGGTACACCGTGGCGCTGGACTTGCCGGGCCACGGCGACAGCGCCTGGGCCAAGGATGGCGATTACCGCATCGAGACGCTGGCCGACACCATGTGCTGCATCTGGCGCGAACTGGGCACACCGCTGGCGGTGGTCGGTGCCTCGCTGGGTGGCCTCATCAGCATGGCCACCGTGGGCCGCGCCGATGCGCCGCCGATCAACGCGCTGGTGCTGGTGGACATTGCGCCGCGCATGGAAGAAGTCGGTGTCGAGCGCATCGTGCGCTTCATGCGGGCTCGGCCCGATGGTTTTGCGTCACTTGAAGAGGCCGCCCAGCATATCGCCGCCTACCGGGGCCGACCCATGGAAGGACCGGTTGAGGGGCTGAAGAAAAACCTGCGCATGAATGCGCAAGGTCTCTGGAATTGGCATTGGGACCCGCAACTGATGAGCGAGGCCAACCACAACCACCGGCGCGATGCGGACGGCTACGAGCGCGCTTTGCGCGGCCTGCAGGCGCCCACTTTGCTGCTGCGCGGCCAGCGCAGCGACGTCATCAGCGAAGAAGATGCGCGCGCCCTGGTGCAAACCCTGCCGCGGGCGCGTTTTATCGATCTGAAGGGTGCTGGTCACATGATCGCTGGTGATGCCAACGACGCCTTCGCCGCCAGCGTGGCGGCGTTTCTGCACGAAGTGATGCCGTCGACACAGTCCCCGTCGGGTGAAATCTGAACCAGGAGCCTGAAATGAGTTTGCGATCTTTTACGCTGCACGATCTCATCAACCGCAACGCGCGGTTGTACAGATCGAACACCGCTCTGGTGTTCGGCAATCAGCGGATCACGCACGCCCAGTACGCCGGGCGCACAGCGCGCCTGGCAGCCGGTCTGGCGGACGCAGGCGTGGGCCAGGGTGACCGGCTGGCGATACTGGCCCCCAACTGCCTGGAATACGTCGATCTGTTCGGCGCCGCAGCCCAGTTGGGCGCGATCGTGGTGCCGATCAACTGGCGGCTGTCGGCCGAGGAGGTCGCCTATGTCATCGAGGACGTGGCACCGCGGGTGCTGATCGTGGCCGATGAATTCCAGGCCCTGCTGCCGCAGCGCGGTTTGGACGACACGCTGCGCTACACGCTGGGCGCCGCGCCAGCGCCATGGCAACCCGTCAGTGAGCTGTATCGGGAGTGCGATACGCAGGCGGCGGATCTGCCCGGTCTGGCCGACGACAGCGGTTTGCTCATCATCCACACCGCCGCCGTGGGCGGTCGGCCGCGCGGCGCGCTGCTCTCGCACCGCGGCCTGATTGCCGCCAGCCTGCAGACGCAACTGGCCTGGCACCTGACGCCGACGGACGTCAATCTGGGCGTTTTGCCGCTGTTTCACGTGGCCGCCATCGGCTTCATGCTGGCCACGCAGCAGGCGGGCGGGGCGACGCTGCTGTTGACACGTTTCGATCCGCCCAGTCTGGTCAAACATATCGACGAGGACGGGGGCAGCCTGATCGGCACCTTTCCACCGATGCTGGGTGCCCTGCTGGACGCCGCAGCCGCCCAAGGCTCTTCACTGGCCA
The DNA here is from genome assembly GCF_058787875.1 of Hydrogenophaga sp. FW305-3-2-15-A-LB1. NCBI lineage: Bacteria > Pseudomonadati > Pseudomonadota > Betaproteobacteria > Burkholderiales > Comamonadaceae > Hydrogenophaga > Hydrogenophaga sp. FW305-3-2-15-A-LB1. The sequence goes on from NZ_JBYTAE010000001.1 coordinate 110,502, forward strand.
GGTTGCGCGTGGTGTCGGGGATCGATGTGCCCGAGACCATCGCGCGCTTGCGCACCACCTGTCCCCAGGCGACCTTCTGGAGTGCCTACGGCCAGACCGAGACCTCGGGCTCGGTCAGCCTGGCGCCATTTGACGAGCGCCCCGGCAGCGCCGGGCGTCCCACCGCGCTGAACATGGTCGCGGTGGTGGACGAACTGGACCGCCCGTTGCCCACAGGCGCCACCGGCGAAATTGTGGTGCGGGGGCCGATGGTGTTCCAGGGCTACTGGCGCTGTGAAGCAGACAACGCCTTCACGCTGCGCAACGGCTGGCACCACACGGGCGACATGGGGCGCGTCGATGCCGAGGGCTACCTCTGGTACAGCGGGCGTTCACCGGCCAAGGAGTTGATCAAGCCGGGGGGCGAGAACGTTTATCCGGCTGAAGTCGAGCGGGTCATTATGGAGCACCCGGCGCTGGCGCAGGTGGTGGTCCTCGGTGTGCCGGACGTTCAGTGGGGCGAGGCGGTCAAGGCTGTCTGCGTGCTGAAGGCGGGGTGCACGCTGAGTGCCGAGGAGTTGATCGAGTTTGTGGGCGGTCGCATCGCACGCTACAAAAAACCCAAGCACGTGGTGTTTGTATCGGCACTCCCCTTGGGCGGTGCCGATAGCATTGACCGCGCGGCCGTCAAGGCCGCGCACGGTGGCGCCTGATGGCCATGTCAGCCCGGTGTGCTCAAACCGCCGTTGACGCTGAGCGTCTGGCCGGTGATGGCATCGGACTCCGGTCCGGCCAAGAACGCCGCCGAGTTGGCGATGTTCTGGCAATGCACTGGAAACAGCATGCGCTTGCGCGGGTTCTCGATCATGCCCGCACCATGGCCGTCTTCGAGCGCTGGCGAGCCCGGACCCCAGCGCGGCTCGGCATCCCAGATGTAGCTCATCGCCACCGCGTTGACGCGAATGCCGTCGCGCCCCTGTTCACGTGCCAGCACGCGGCACATTTGCATCATGCCGCCTGTGGCACCGCCAATGAAAGATTCGCCGACCGTGGCCACGCGGCCCGCGGCGGTACCCACCGCGACGATCTTGCCGCGACCGTGCAGTGCCATGACGCGGGCGGCCGCCTGGATCGCATACACGCGGGTGAGCCAGTGGGCGCGGATGTAGTTGTCGAAGCCGCCGTCGCGCATTTCCTTGAAAAGGCGAAAGAACGGCAAGTCGGCACTGGCATCTGCGCCGCTGGCCACCAGGATGTCAAGGCGACCGTGGCGCTCGGCAACTCGATCCACCATGGCATGAACCGCATCGCTATTGGTCAGGTCGGCTTGTTCAAACGTGGCGCTGTAGCCGTTCGCAGCGATCTCGTTGATCACCGCCTGCCCGGCTTCGGGATTGCGGCCGTTGACGACCACGTGCGCGCCGCGCCGCGCCAACTCCAGCGCTATGGCACGACCGATGAAGGCCGTGGCACCGGTGACGAGGGCGATCTGGCCCTGAAGTGGACCGCCAGTCAAGGGTGCTGGGTTCATCCGCTGTTCTCCGGCGCTGGATACATAAAAACCCGACTTTGTCAAAACAGCGGGACAGGCCGATCGAGGGATTGCCCGCAGAGGACCACTTTCATCCATCACCACCCCCCATCCATCACCGGACTTCAAAATGACCAAGCTGACCGACAGTGCCAAGTCGCATCATTTCAAGACGCACCGGCGCACCATCAGCGAAACCGACATCGTCACCTTCGTCAATGTGGTCGGCTTGCATGAACCATTTTTCATCGACATGGAGTACATCCGGGAGAACATGACCGGATCGCATCGCAGCCGCTTTGCGCCCGGCCCGATGGTCATCTCGCTAGGCATGGGGCTGCTGGCGACTTACGTGGCGGGCATCATCAAGGGCACGCTCAAAGGCCACGAAGTCGGCCCGTTCGGCGGTATGACCGGCGTACAGGCGCGCCTGCGCGGTGCGCTGTTTCCGGGCGACACCATTCATGTCGAAGGGGAGGCCCGGTTGCTCCCCACGACCTCGCGCGGCTACACCCTGATGGAGTTGCAACATTTGGTGATCAATCAGCGTGGCGAGACCATTGCCGACTTCACTGAAACCATTACTTTTTTGCCTGCTGCTCCGGCTCCATGAATTTTGAACTTTCGTGAGTCGTTTGCCTGTGGCAGCCCGTCTACGACTCGCGACGTCAAAGGGCCGGATCAACAGTACAGACCGGGTGGACCGGGATATTCAACACTAGGAAACTTCCAACTATGACAAAACGAGAAGCTGTGATCGTCGGCGTTGCCGACCTGCCACTGAAGGACGGCAAGGTCCTTGCGCCCATGTCGGTCCTGCAGGCCCAGGCGCTGGTCGCCCGCGACGCCTTGAAGGACGCCGGCATCGCCATGCACGAAGTCGATGGGTTGCTGACCGCCGGTATGTGGGGGGTGCCCGGTCCGGGCCAGTTGCCGACCGTGACGCTGTCGGAGTACCTGGGGATTACGCCGCGCTTCGTCGACGGCACCAACATCGGCGGCTCGGCCTTCGAGGCGCATGTGGCGCATGCCGCCACCGCCATCGAGGCTGGCCGCTGCGAGGTGGCGCTGATCACTTACGGTAGCCTGCAGAAGAGCGAGATGAGCCGCAACCTCGCCGGGCGCCCGGCGGTGCTGACCATGCAGTACGAGACGCCTTGGGGCATGCCCACGCCGGTGGGCGGCTATGCGATGGCGGCCAAGCGCCACATGCACGAATATGGCACCACCTCCGAGAACCTGGCCGAGATCGCGGTGGCCACGCGCAAGTGGGCGGCGCTCAATCCGGCGGCCACCATGCGCGAGCCGCTGTCGATCGAGGATGTGCTCCAGAGCACGATGATCTCCGACCCGCTGCACCTGCTCGATATCTGTCTGGTCACCGACGGTGGTGGCGCGTTGGTCATGACCACCGCCGAGCACGCCAAGGCGCTCGGTCGCAAGCCGGTGTTCGTGCGCGGTTACGGCGAATCACACACCCACTGGACCATCGCCGCCATGCCCGACCTAGCGCGCCTGACGGCCGCCGAAGTGGCCGGTCGGGACGCCTTTGCCATGGCGGGCATCCGGCATGACGCCATTGACGTGGTTGAGGTCTATGACTCGTTCACCATCACCGTGCTGCTGACGCTCGAAGCGCTGGGCTTTTGCAAGCGTGGCGAGGGTGGAGCCTTTGTCGCCAACCAGCGCACCGCGCCGGGCGGTGTATTCCCGCTTAACACCAACGGCGGCGGTCTGTCTTACGCACACCCCGGCATGTACGGCATCTTCCTGCTGATCGAGGCGGTGCGCCAGTTGCGCGGTGAATGCGGCCCGCGCCAGATCCAGGACGCCGTGACCGCGCTGGTCCACGGCACCGGCGGCACGCTCTCCAGCGGTGCCACTTGCATTCTCTCCACCCGGTGAACACCATGTACGACAAACCCCTGCCCGTCATCGATGGCGAGAGCCGCTCCTATTGGGACGCCCTGAAACAACATCGCCTGACACTCAAGCGCTGCCATGACTGTGGCAAGCACCATTTCTATCCGCGCGTCCTGTGCCCGCACTGCCATTCCGACGCCGTCGAATGGGTCGATGCGCGCGGCACCGGCACCATTTACAGCTACACCATCGCGCGCCGGCCGGCCGGTCCGGCCTTCAAGGCCGACACCCCCTACGTGGTGGCGGTGATCGACCTCGACGAGGGCGCGCGCATGATGACCAACATCGTCACCGACGATGTGGAGGCGGTGCGCATCGGCCAGCGTGTGACGGTGCAGTACGACGACGTGACCGACGAGGTCACGCTGCCGAAGTTCCGGCTGTTGTAGCGCCGAGGTTTCCCATATGGACTTCACCATCGATCCCGATACCGTGGCGATTGCCGAGGCAGTGCTGCGCTTCGTGGAGCGCGAAGTGCTGCCACTGCAGCAGCGCCACCACGATCTGCTGGGCAGCGAACGCACTTTGTTCGACGCCAGCGGCCGTTATGTGCCCGAGGCGCTGGCGCTGCGCCAGCAGGTGCGCAAGCGCTCCGCGGAACTGGGCTTCTACACCTTGTTCGGCGACGAAAAACTGGGTGGTGGCGGGCAGGGCGCGCAGGTCATGGCCCATGTGCAGGAGAGCCTCAACCACTGCGTGGGTCCGGCCCAGCCGCTGGTGCAGACGGTGGTGCTGCCCTCGCCCTTCACCAACGGTCTGTCGCCTGTGCTGCGGCATCTGAAGCCGGACATCTTCGCGCAGTACCGCGACGACATCGCCAGCGGCGACAAGACCCTGTGTTTTGGTCTGAGCGAGCCCGATGCGGGCTCCGATGTATTCGGCATGCAAACCCGCGCCGTGCGCGACGGTGACGAATGGGTGCTCACCGGCACCAAGCAGTGGATAACCAACTCGCCCTACGCCGATTACGCCATGGTGTTCGCGCTGACCGACCCCGAAGCCGCAGCGCGCCACAAGGGTGGTGTCACCGGTTTCTTCGTCGACACGCGCGCGTCAGGTTTTTCAGTGCCGCGCATCATCAACACCATGGGTCACCTAGGCGGCGACACCGGCGTCATCGTGCTCGACGGCGTGCGTGTGCGCGACGACCACCGGCTCGGCGACGTCGGGCACGGCTTGGCGGTGGCCATGGACGGCGTCAACGCCGGGCGCATGGGCATGGCTGCATCCTGCCTGGGCTTGGCCCGCTGGGCGCTGGACCAGGCGGTGGACTACGCCAAGGTGCGAAAAACCTTTGGCGTGCCCATTGCCGAGCACCAGGCCATCCAGCTCATGCTGGCCGACAGCGCGATGGACATCTACGCTGCCAAGACCATGATTCAGAACTGTGCCTGGCGCCTGGACAGCGGCCGCTCAGCCAACGCACAGGTCAGTATGGTCAAGGCATTTTCGACCGAGATGCTGGGGCGCGTGATGGACCGCAGCATCCAGATCCACGGCGGCATGGGCCTGACCAACGAACTGCGCCTGGAAGAGGGCTACCGCTTCGCCCGCGTGATGCGTATACCCGACGGTACGGGCGAAATCCAGCGCCGCACCGTCGCGCGCCAACTGCTGACTGGACAGGCCGACCTGTAGGCTGTGTGGATCCTCTGCAATGCCCAACCCGGAGGCAGATTGACATGATGAAAAAGAACGAAATGAAGGAACACGAACTGTTTGCGGGAGGCCATCGGCTGGCCGCCACCACCTGGGGTGATGTGGGCAACGGGCAGCCGACCATCGTGATGATGCATGGCGGTCTGGACTGCATCACCACCTGGAAAGACCTGCCTCAGGTGTTGGCCGAAGCCAGCGGCTGGCCGGTGCTGGCCTATGACCGGTATGGTTATGGGCGATCCGAGAGTCTGGTGGGTGGGCGCGAGCCCAGCTACCGGCGTGAAGAGGCTGGGCCGGTGCTTGGCGAGGTGTTGCGCCACTTTGGAATCCACAAGGCGTTGATGTTCGGCCACAGTGATGGAGGAGCCATGTCGGTGCTGGCTGCGGCGGCGCATCCTGAGCTGGTATGCGGCGTTTTTGCCTGCTCGCCAACCATGGCTGTGGATCAGTTCATGGTGGACGCCATGGCCGTCGCGCGGCGCGCGTTTGAGCAAGACGGCTTGCGCGAAAAACTTCGTCGCCACCATGGCGACAACACCGACACCATGTTCTGGGGCTGGTACGAGCCCTGGGCCAGCCCGCAGGCACTTCAATGGGACATGAGCGTCGAGCTTGCCGCAGTGCGTTGTCCGGTCTCCGTGTTGTTCGGCAATGACGATGAATATGGCTGGCGGCCCAGCGCGATTGCATTGTTTCGCCACGGTCTGATGCCGCTTGAAGTGACGGCGCTGCCTGGAGTTGGTCACCATCCGCAGCAGCTGGCCCGTGGGGAGACCAGGAGCATGTTGCAGCGCTTGTTTTGCCGCATTGGGCGCAGCCCTTCCGCGGAGAGCAAAAACGCCGACCAATGAGGGGTATTGCACGTCTCTTTTTTTTCCGCACGCCAGCCTGCCCGCACCAATAAACGCTGTTAGTGTCGATCAGCGCACGCTTGGCGAGCCAGCATGCCTGCCAGCGGCGAGAGGTCGGTCAGTTCGTCGAGCCGTGCCACCAGGTCTATCAGCTCGTCGCACTCGTCAGGTATGAGCACAGACTTGACCAGCAGGCGAAACTTTTCCTCCAGGCGCTGCTGCTGCTCCAGCAGGTCGCTGGCTGGGCGCCCACTGTCGTAGCGTTGGCGCAGCACTGTGCCGCTCTGAGTCTCGATCACCACCTCGCTGAGGGTGAGGTCCGGGCATTGAGGTGCGAGCAAAACCTGCACCCGATCACGCAGCGCCACCACCTCGGGCGCGTATACGGCTTCGTCACTGAACGCGTCCAATCCGGCGGTGTCGACCCCGGCCAGCGCCATCGCTACCGTGTGACGGAGACTGAACTTGGCCTCCAGCCCGGTGCGCGGCTCCGCGATGTTGCATACACCCTCGCAGGCGGAACTGGCACGCACCGTCACGCGGCACACGTCATCAACCCGCAGTGCGTGTTGCAGGCGCAAGTGGCTCGCGGCCTCAATGGCGGCATGTGTGCCATAACAGGCGGCGTGGAACTTGAACAGGTTGTGGCGCAGATGCCAGCCGCCGTTCGGCGTGGCCACCGCAGCTCCCAGCGACGCGGTACCACCGTGCGTGGCGATGAGGCCTTGCGGACATTCAATCGCATCGGCACGGCTGGTGAAGCCGCGTGCGGCCAACTGGGCCGCCTGCAGGCCGTCGGCACTGGCCCGCCCGGCATGCAAGGGTTTGCACATGGTGCCGAACATCGATTTCAGCCCAGCCGCCATGGTGCTGGCGATGCCCAGCGCGGTCGCGGTGTCGTCGGCATCGAGTTGCAGCAAGCGTGCGCAGGCGGCGGCCGCACCGAGCGTGCCTAGCGTGGCTGTGGTGTGGAAGCCGTTGGAATACTGTGCGTCGCCGCACACCAACCCCAACTGGCACATGGTTTCGTAGCCGGCGGCGAAGGCCGTCATGAAGTCGCGTCCGCTGGCGCCGCGCGATTCGGCCAGGGCGAGCAAGGCCGGGATCAGGACCACCGAGGGGTGGCCGGTGCAGGCCATGTTGACGTCGTCATAGTCGAGTGCGTGCGAGGCCGAGCCATTGATCAATGCCGCCTGCCGGCTGGAGGTCGTCATGGCGTGCCCGACGACGGTGGCCTGGGCATGCCCACCCTGTTCACGGGCTTCTTCGGCCAGCATGTGAACCAGTGGCTCGCACGCGCCAGCCAGCGTCACCCCGATCCAGTCGAGCAGGCATTGCCGGACCCGCAGGCGCACGTCCTCCGGGAGATCGGTGTAGCACAGGTCAGCGCAGCGCGCGGCCAGTTCCCGCGTGATGTCAGCGATTTGGATAGCGGACGACGGTGCGGGTTTTCTGGTTGTGGTCATGCTCATTTCAGTGCCCCTTCCAGACCGGTTTGCGCTTTTCCCGGAAAGATTGCGGGCCTTCCAGGGCATCTTCACTGAGGTAGACGGCATCAAACGCTCGGTTGGAGGCGCGCAGCGCGGCGGTGCGGCCCATCTCGGTGGACAGGCGCACCATTTCTTTGGCCGCGCGCACCGTCAGTGGCGCATTGGCCATGAGCCGGGTCGCCAGCTCTTTGGCCCCTTGCAATGCTTGCCCCTTGGGCATCAGGCGGTTGATGTAGCCGAGTTCGTAGGCGCGCTGCGCTGACAGCGGGTCGCCGGTCATCGCGACTTCCATCAGAATGCGCTGCGGCAGCATGTGGATGACCGGCGAGGCCCACGGCATGCCGCGCCCGACCTTGGCCTCCGTGATGGCGAATTTGGCGGTTTGGTCGGCCACGCACAGGTCGCACATCTGCGAGAGCAGCCAACCGCCTGCATAGGCATAGCCCTGCACGGCAGCGATGACGGGCTTGGTGACCTCGATGTTGTCGCCGAGCACGGCGATGAAGCCCGCTGGCGGGATGCGCAGTTGAGTGTCTGCGGCTTCCACCAGGTCCATGCCGGCGCAGAAATTGTCACCGGCGCCGGTGAGGATGGCCACCTGCGCCTGCCCGTCAGCTTCGAAGCGGCGCCAGACCTCAAAAAAGCCTTCGCGCACGGCGCGATTCAGCGCATTGCGGCGCTCGGGCCGGTTGATGGTGATGACGGCAATGCCGTCGTTCACTTCGTAAAGCAGTTCATTGTTCATGGGGGTGTCTCCTTTTGAAGTTTGTGCCTGTTACCGCGAGCGGCGGGTCTGGGGCATTGGTCTGGCTTGATTCGTTGCCACCTCACGCGATTCCGGTCCCGCACGGTAGCCGAGTGCCCCCGAGATGCTTGCGGCGAGTTCCATCACCAGGTGCTGCAGCGCATCGGCGACGGCGCGACCGCGCTCGATCGGCGCGGCGATGATCAGCGCTGCGTTCACGCGCCCGTCAGGTTCGAAGATCGGGGCCGAAAAGCCGGCAACGTCAGGTGTCACTTCTCCGAATGTGACCGCCACCCCTCTCACCCGGGCTTCCTCGATGATCCGCGCCAGTTGCGCCGGGTCGGTGACCGAGTGCTCGGTCATGGCCCGCAGATCGGCCCGGCGCAGGTAGTCACGCCGCCATGCCTCTTCCTGGAACGCGAGCAGCACGCGCCCGGCGGACGAGGCAAACAGCGGCCGTGTCGTGCCGACTGGCACGGCGTATCGAATCGTCCGGGTGCTCTCGAAGATCGGGTTGTAGACGAGCCGATCTGCGGTGCGGTCGATTCTGGCGATCAGGGCGGTCTCGCCGGATCGCGCCACTGCCTCCCGCAGGAAGGGCAGGGCCACAACGTCGAGCGAGCGGGCCGACACCAGAGATGCCCCTAGTGAGAACGCCTCGGGGCCCAGTTCATACAGGTCATTGCTGCGCTGCAGGTAGCCATGCGCCGTGAGGCCGCGCAACAGCGAGAGTACGCTGGTTTTTGGTGCATTCAACGCCAAGCACAACGGGGTCAGGGCCAAGCCAGCAGGGCGGTCGGCCAGTATCCGCAGCAGCCGCAGCACGCGGGTCACGGCCATGGGAGAAGCCTCCGCGCGGGTATTGATGCCTGTGCATTCGCGCAAGCTGGCCGTGGGCATGTTCATAGAATCGAAGCCTCCTTGTGTTCTGATATGGGAACATTTGTTTGGTAATCAGAATATCGTTAGGATGGACGGTCGTCAATCCGGTTTTTCCTCAGCACTCGGCGCTGAGGCAGCCTGGCATCGAGAAATCAGAGGAGACACAGATGACAAGCCAACACAAGCAGGCAGCACCCGCCGGGCCACTCGAGGGCGTGCGGGTGATCGACCTCAGCGCGGTGCTGATGGGGCCCTACGCCACCCAGATCTTTGGCGACCATGGCGCGGACGTGATCAAGATTGAATCCCCTGAGGGCGACTCGACACGCTGGATCGGCCCCGGACGCCATCCCGGCATGGGTCCGCTGTTCCTGCACCTGAACCGCAACAAGCGCAGCGTGGCGCTTGACCTCAAATCGCCGGAGGGCGCGGCTGCGATGCGGCGCCTGATCGAAGGCGCCGATGTCTTCGTGCACAACCTCCGCCCGGCCTCCATCGCCCGGCTCGGGCTGGACTACGAGAGCATCTCGATGATCAATCCACGCATCATCTGGTGCGGCGTGTACGGTTACGGCGAGGACGGTCCCTACGCCGGCCGCCCGGCCTATGACGACCTGATCCAGGGCGCGGTCGGCATCGCCGCCTTACAGCAGCAAAGCGGGGCGAGCGAGCCGCGCTACGTGCCGCTGACGATTGCCGACCGCATGGTCGGCCTGCATGCAGCGCACAGCGTGGCCATGGCGCTGTACGGGCGCGAGCGCAACGGACGCGGCTGCCGTATCGATGTGCCGATGTTCGAAACCATGGCCAGCGTGGTGCTTTCGGACCACCTATATGGGCGCACCTTCGAGCCGCCCAGTGGTGACGCTGGCTACGTGCGGCTGTTGTCGCCCGGGCGCCGGCCATACGAAACCAGCGACGGCTACATCTGCGCGCTGGTATACAACGACGGCCACTGGCAGCGTTTTCTGCATGCCATCGAGCGCGACGATTTGCGGGTCGATCCGCGCTTCGCCGACTTGGCCAGCCGCACCCGCCACATTGACGAGGTGTACGGCTTTCTGGGCCAGACGCTATGCGTGCAAAGCACCGCGCACTGGTTGGAGCTGTTCGAAGACATCGACGTGCCGGCGGTGCCTCTGAACACCGTCGAATCACTGTTGGATGACCCACACTTGGCGGCGGTGGGCTTCTTCCGTCAGGTCGAGCACCCGAGCGAAGGAGCGATGCGTACCTTTGGCGCGCCAGCGCGCTGGGTGGGTTACGACGTCAGCAAGCTGGCGCCCGCGCCGCGATTGGGGGAGCACACCGAATCGGTGCTGCGCGAATGCGGCTTTGATGCAGTTGCGCTGGCGTCCTTGCTGGTCGGTGGCGCAGCGGTTCCACTCCTCGCCGATGCGGAGGTGTCAGAATGAGGCTTCCGGCATCAAACGCGACTCGACTGGTCAGCGCGTTGGGCCCCAATTCCGTGGATGGGCAAATGCATGGATAGCGTTGATGAAGCGGGCTGGAAGATGTTTTTTTGACCATTGATGACCCTGCCCGTATCGCGTTCATCGACATCCACCCCGACCAGAAGGCGCTCAACGCGGTGCAGTTCTCGTGCAACGCCCACGCCTACTACGCCAGTCTGGGTGTGCGCATCTAGCTCCCGCTCATCGACAACGGAGCGGCCTTCCGCTTAAGAGACTTCGCACAGGCCTGCCAAGATTTGGGTATTTGTGACCGATTCCCAGCTCGTGGCGGTCCCAAACCAGCGGCAAGGTCGAGCGCTTCATCCAGTCGGATCTGAGCGAATGGGCCTATGGCTTCGCTTACCAGAACTCCAGCGAGCACACCGCTGCGTCGGACCATTGGAATCACCACCACAACTGGCACCTTGGAGTTGGAGTTGACCCGATTTCGTGACCTGCTCGGCGGTGTGTTCAAACCGGCCAAGCGCGCAACCTATCCAAACAACACCGGTCTTAGAGATCCAGTACCAACAAATTGGAACGACAACCCGACACACAGATCATCATCGACTTGTTGGCTGCTCGCTCTTGCTGTGTCAGGATGCTGTCCCGGTGATCCACCTCGCCAGCCAGAACTTTGGTTTCGCAGGCACCGCAGATCCCCTCCTTGCAGCTGTAGCTAGGAATGATGCCCGCATCCATCATGGCGTCGAGAATGGTCGAACCAGCCGGCACTTGAATGATCCTCTGACTTCGGCGCAGTTCTACGGTGCAGCCATTGGCGTTGAAGGGCGGCGTCCCCACAGGTTCCACGGCGGCGAACCGTTCCAGATGCACGTGGGTGTATCCCAGACCGTCGCACGCCTTCTGGAACGCGTCCAGCATGGGGCCGGGGCCGCAGCCATAGAAATGGGTATCGGCCGGATACGCTGCCAGCAGTGTTGGCAGGTCGGGAGACGCACCGACTTCGTCATCGAAGTGGTACCGCACTTTGAGCTGGCCTGACTCCATCGATTCCAGCACTTGCAAGAACGCAGCATCCCGGCGGGAACGAGCGAAATAGAGCAGCTCGGCAGATCGACCCAGCGAAGCCAGTCGATTGAGCATGCACAGCATAGGTGTGATGCCGATGCCACCTGCAACCAGCACGGACTGCTGAGCACGTTCTTCCATCGGAAAATTGTTGCGAGGCACCGAGATGTCCAGAACATCGCCCACGCGAACCTTCTCGTGGACATACTTCGACCCCCCACGGCTCTGACGATCCTTGAGAACGCCCACCACGTAGCGTTGCTTATCGGTGATCGGGTTCATCAGCGAGTAGCTGCGAACCAAGCCGTTTCCCAGATGAAGGTCGATATGTGAGCCAGCGGCATGAGGTGGGAAGACAGTGTCTGGTGTGGCTGGCCTAAATTCGACACTAACAACGCCGGGGGCTTCAAGCCTCATGTTGTAGACAAGTGCAGAAAGCTTGGATGCTGACATTGCGGAGTTGTAGACAAGAACCTTGGGGAACATGTCCCCAATAGCTACATGATGTGCAAGCCACCGTCGACCATCAGCGTGGTACCGGTGATGAAGGAGGCCTCGCTGGACGCTAGCCACACGATGGGCCAGGCAATCTCTTCCGGCGAGGCCCAGCGCCCGATCAGCGAAGTATCCTTGCGCTCGGTCCTGAGCTGCTCGACGCTCTTGCCCGAGCCCTGCGCGCGGCCGACGTGAAAATCCGTCAGCGTGGAACCGGGGCACACCGCGTTGGCGCGCACGCCGTGCGACGACTCCTCAAACGCGAGGCTGCGCGTGTAGGCCAGTTGCGCGGCCTTGGTCGCGTCGTACAGCGCCATGCCCTTGCGGCCGGTGACCGCGTAACACGACGAGACGTTGACGATGCTGCCCGCGCCCGATTGCCGCAGCGCCGGCAAGGCCGCGGCGCAGTAGTTGGACATGCCCACCAGGTTCACGCCCACCATGGCCTGCCACTCGGCGGGCGTGGCGTCGGCGGCGGCCGAGTAGTTGCGCATGGCGGCGTTGTTTACCAGGATGTCCAGGCCACCGAGCTGCGCGTTGCATTGCTGCACGGCGGCGCGCGCGGCGACCTCGTCGGCCACGTTGGCCGCCACGCACAGCACGCGCGCGCCGGGCAGGGCCTGCACGATGGCTTGGCGGGTGCGCTCCAGCGCCTGGGCGTCGGCATCCACCAGCAGCACGGCCGCGCCTTCGCGACAGAACAGCGTGGCCGCCGCGGCGCCAATGCCGGCACCGCCGCCCGTGATCAGCGCGGTCTTCTCAGCGAGTCGGGGTGCGCTCATGTCGGCTCACTCCGCCTTGGCGCCGGTGTCCTTGATGACCTTGCCCCAGCGCACGATCTCGGTGCCGATCCAGTCGCTGAACTGCTTGGGCGAGCTCGCGACGATTTCGAACTCCATCTCGTGCAGGCGCTTCTGGATGTCGGGCGAGTTGAGAATGCGCACCATCTCCTCGTGGTAGCGGTTGATGATGGCCGGCGGCGTGCCGGCCGGCGCGAGCAGACCGATCCACGAGGTGGCCTCGAAGTCCTTCAGCCCCGACTCGCTGAGAGTCGGGATGTCCGGTGTACTCGGAAAACGTTTCGGGCCGGTGGAGGCCAGCAGCTTGAGACGCCCCTCCTTCACGAAGCCCTGCACGTTGCCGGGCACGAAGAAGCCGGCCTGGATGTTGCCCGCGATCAGATCGGCCACGGCTGGCCCGGCGCCGCGGTAGGGAATGTGCGTCATGCGGAAGTTCGCCCCCGACTTCATCATTTCCATGGTGAGGTGCGAGGCGCTGCCCATGGCCACCGAGCCGTAGGCATACTTGGTCGGGTTGGCCCTGGCCTTGGCGATGAAGTCCTTCACATCGGTGATGCCGGTGGCCGGGTTCACCACCAGGTATTGCGGCGACTTCACCGCCAGCGTGATGGGCGCGAGATCCTTGGTAGGGTCGTACGGCATCTTGTCGAACAGGGTGACGTTGATCGCCAGCGGCCCGTTGTAGCCGATCAGCAGGGTGTGGCCGTCCGGCGCGGCGCGGCTCACCTCGTATGCACCGATGTTGCCCCCCGCACCAGGTTTGTTCTCGACCACAAATGGCTGGCCGAGCGCCTCCTGCAGCTTCGGCCCGATCAGGCGAGCGAGCACGTCGTTGGTGCTGCCGACGATGGGCACGATGATGCGCACCGGCTTGCTGGGCTTCCAGTCGGACGCGCCTTGCGCCCAGGCGGCAGTGGCCGCGCAGGCCGCGAGCGCGACAGCCGCCGCGAGTTTCAGGTGGGTTTTCATAGGTGTCTCCGGTGCTGTCTGTCGTGGGGTGGAAAAGTGAAGTCGCTCAAAGGCTGAAGACCGGTTTTTTCGTCGCGTCGGCGAGCTGCTCGCGTGCCCACGCAACGGGGTCCTGTTCCTTGGGCAGCAGCACTCCGGCGGGGCGCACGTGCTGTGCGCTTGGGTCCAGCGCGGGCGGGGTCTGGCCATCTGCCAAGCCGAGCGCGGCCTCATGCAACATGCGGCGCGCCATCACGATAGCCTTGTCAGTGGGCAGTAGCTTTTCGGCCTCGTGATTCTGGATCGTGCCCATGCTTTCCTGCAGCGAATAGTCCTGCGCGGAGAAGCCGAACACGCCGCTGTAAGAGCGGTCTTCGCGTTGCGCCACGCGGTCCATGCAGTAGTCGTTGTCGCGGTTTTGCTTGGGGATGAAGCTGCCGGGCGCTTCGTATTCGACATGAATGCCCTTACCTTCTTCCATCGCGGTGCGTTCTTCGTCGGTGAGGGGATGGGCAGGCTGCCAGTTGATGCTCCAAGCCCAGCAGCTATGGTCGTCGATCGGCACCCACACATGCCCGCCCAGCGCATGCTCGCCAAACGGCGCGATCAGCGTGAACCAGGGGAACAGCCACTGCGTGATGCGCCAGTAATACGAATCGGGTTCGCCGTTGCGGCGGCCGAACAGACTCAGGCCGAAGGGCGTCTGCTCGATCTCGAACTTCACGTTGCCGTCGGCCTTGATGTAGTCCAGCGCCTTCACTCCCTGGTGCATCGGGTCGGTATCCACCTCGTAGCGGTGCACGTAAGAGACGTGTGCGGTGTCGATGCCGCCTTCCATGGCCTGCAGCCAGTTGCTGTACTGCAGGCGCTTGGAGACATACACATGTTCGGGCGGCAGCGTGCACCACTCCAGCTCGGGCGGTGCGGGCTGCTGATCGGCCGGGCCCATATAGGTCCACACGATGCCACCGCGCTCCACGCAAGGGTAGCCCTTTATGTGCATGCGCGCGCAAGCCTGAGGCGCGGACGGCACGTCCACACATTGCCCCATGCCGTCGAACTTCACGCCGTGGTAGGCGCAGCGGATGCCGTTGTGCTCGTTGCGGCCGAAGTACAGCGACACGCCTCGGTGCGAGCAGAATTCGCCGATCAGGCAAGCCTTGCCATCGCTATTGCGAAAGGCGAGCAGCTTCTCGCCCAGCAGTTGCACGCGCACCTGCGGCCCGTCGGCTTCGGGGATTTCGCTCGATGCCAGTGCCGGCACCCAGTAGCGGCGCATCAGGTTGCCCATGCGCGTGCCGGGACCGACGCGGGTGAGCGCTTCAGACATTTCCTTGTTCATAGACAGGTCTCCAAAATTGATCGGCATGTCCACTGCATGACATTACAGTCCATTTTACGGACCGATTGAGCTCTGTCAAGTTTTGAATAGTCAGTCCATCAAGTGGACTGGTTGGCGGGTACCATGATAGAAGTGCAACCTTGGGTGGAGTTATGGGACCAACTGAAAAACCGGGCGAGAGTGTCCGGGCCGTGGACAGAGCGCTGGAAATCCTCATGGCGTTCACGGCAACCGACCACCAACTGACAGCGGGTGAGCTGCTCAAGCGGGTGGACCTGAGCCGTCCAACCCTGTACAGGCTGTTGCGCACGCTGGAACACAGCGGGTTCATCGTGTCGTCCGGTGATCCTCAGCGCTTCGAATTAGGTCCCTCGGTGGCGCACCTTGCACACGTGTGGAGCTCCAGTCTTGACATAGCGACCCTGGCGCAACCGATGCTGCGCCGCTTGTGGGACCAGACGGGCGAGACTGTTGCCTTGCTTGTTCACCAGGGCAACAGTCGAATCTGTGTGGCCGAATTGCCCAGCGCACAGCCGCTCAGTTTCAAACGCGGCTTGGGCTATCGGGAAGACGTGACGTTGGGCGCTAGCGGGCGTGCCATCCTTGCCCATGTTCCCACACCCGAAAGCTATCTGAACAAGAGCGGAGAAGCCGTCAATGTATCGGCCTATCTCGACAGGCTGCAGCAGATCCGGGAACAGGGGTATGCGATAAGCCGGGACGAATTGATCCAGGGCGCGGTGGCGGTTGCTGTGCCGTTTTTTCTGGGGAACGACAAAGTCATGGGGTCTTTGGCCGTTTTCGGTCCTGGTGTGCGCGTGGACCAAGCGCGTGTCAGCGTATTTGTTACGCTCCTCAAGGAAGAAGCACGGAAACTCTCGCAAGCACTTGGGCAGCGCTAGCTAGCTTCAAGGGGCCGGCCGGGGCGACACTGATTCTCATACACCCAAGTGCTGCTCCAGCAGTTCGGGCTTCGACAGGAGCTCTTCGGAACTGCCTTCAAAAACCACCTCGCCCTTGACCAGGATCACGTTGCGGTCGGTGATCTGGGTGACGTGTTTCCAGTTCTTGTCCACGATGATGCTGCTGATGCCGCTCTCGCGGATCAGGCCGCAAATGCGCCAGATCTCGCGCGCGATCAGCGGCGCAAGGCCTTCGGTGGCTTCGTCGAGGATCAGCAGGTCGGGGTTGGTCATGAGCGCACGGCCGATGGTGAGCATCTGCTGCTCGCCGCCGCTGAGTTGTTGCCCGCCGTGGTTGAGGCGTTCGGCCAGGCGCGGAAAGGTTTCGAGCACCCTGTCATAGGTCCAGTCGCGTTGACCCTTGGTGCCGGCACGCGCCGACATCACCAGGTTTTCCCTCACGCTCAGGTTGCCGAAGATGCCACGGCCCTCGGGCACGTAGGCCAGGCCCATGCGGGCGATCTCGAACGTGGGTGCGCCGGTCATGTCGCGGCCTTTCACATGCACCTGGCCGCCACTGGGCTTGACGATGCCCATGATGGATTTGAGCAGCGTGGACTTGCCCATGCCGTTGCGCCCCATGAGGCCGATCGTCTGGCCCTGGCCCACGGTGAAGTCGATGCCGCGCAGGATGTGGCTGGCGCCGTAGTGGGTGTGCAGGCCGGTGGCCTCAACCAATGCGTTCGTCAAAGCGCTCATCAGTGTTCCTCACCCAGGTAAGCCGCTTGCACCGACGCATCACCGCGCACCTGAGCCGGCGTGCCGCTGGCGATCACCTGGCCGTTCACCATCACGGTGAGCTGGTCGGCCAGGGTGAACACGGCGTCCATGTCGTGCTCCACCAGCATGATGGCGTGGTCCTTTTTCAACCGCAGCAGCAGCGCCACCATGCTCTCGGCCTCGGCTTGGCCCATGCCGGCCAGCGGTTCGTCGAGCAACAGCACGGTGGGTTCGGTGGCCAGGGTCATGGCGATCTCCAGTTGGCGCTGTTCGCCGTGGCTGGTGGTGCCGGCCACCACGTCGGCGCGCTCTGTGAGGCCGGCGAGTTCCAGCGCACGTTCGCAGCGCTGGTTCACGGCACCCATGGCGCTGGCCGAGGACACCCAGCGCAGCGGGTTCCACGGCACATGCCGTTCGCGCGATTGGGCCGCCAGTCGCACGTTGTCCCACACGGTGAAGGGCAGGAAGATGTTGGTTTTCTGGTAGCTGCGGCCCAGGCCCAGGCGCGAGATTTTTTCGGGGCTTTTGCCCGCCGTCTCGACCCCGTTGAGCGTGATGCGGCCCGAGGTGGGAGGCAGGTCGCCCGAGAGCAGGTTGGTCAGCGTGGACTTGCCCGCGCCGTTGGGGCCGATCACCGCGTGGATGCGACCGCGGTGCAGGTCCACCGACACATCGTTGACCGCGGCCAGACCCCCGAAGCGCTTGGTCAGGTTGCGGGCGGAGAGCAGCAGTTCGTTCATGGGCGCTCCTTCGGGCTGGCGAAGCGCTGCACCAGACCCAGCAAGCCGCGCGGCGCCAGCACCACCACCAGCACGATGAACGTGCCCATGAGCAGCTGCCAGTGTTTGGTGAGGTCCTTGAAGAAGTGCATCACGTACTCGAACGCGAAGGCCCCCACGATGGCGCCAGCGAAATTGCCCATGCCCCCGAGGATGACCATCATGATGGCGTGTGCACTCATGTGGAAACCCATCAACTCGGGGTTCACATAACCGGTCTGCGCGGCCCACAGGAAGCCCGCCACGCCGGCCAGCGCCCCTGCTAGCGTGAAGGCCGTGAGTTTGTAGCCGAAGGTCCCAAAGCCCACCGCGCGCATGCGGTGCTCGTTCACGCGAATGCCCGCGAGCACCCGGCCAAAAGGAGAGAACAACAGGCGGCGCAGGAAGGCATAGACCAGCACGAGCAGCAGGAGCGTGAAGTAGAAGAAGGTTGTCTTGTTCTCGAGGTCGATGCCGCTCCAGCCGAACACCGAGGCGGTGGGGCGGAAGTTCACGTACACGCCGTCCGACCCCCCGAGCGCCTTGTTGTCGAAGAACAGGAAGAACACCATCTGCGCGAAGGCCATGGTGACCATGATGAAGTAAATACCGTGGGTGCGAACCAAGAAGAAGCCGATGACGAGCGCGGCCAGTCCCGCGCCCAGCGCCGAGGCGGGCAGGGACCACCACAGGCTGATGGGAGTGTCCGCCGGGGTGAGGAAAGCCAGCGCGTAGCCGGCAAGACCAAAGTAAGCCGCGTGTCCGAGCGACACAAGACCGGTAACGCCCTGCAGCAGATCCAGGCTCATGGCGAAGATCGCCAGGATCATCATCTGCGAGAGCATCTGCAGGTAGAAGTCGCTACCGGTGACGGGGATGAGTGGAAACGCGGCGAGCGCGATGGCTCCCAGCACCAGGATGGCCTGGATGCTGCGCGGCAGCTTTTCGAGTTGGGCTTTGGGGGAGCTCATTGTTTGAAGAGCCCTTCGGGCTTGTAGAGCAGCACGGCGGCCATGAGCATGTAGACGGCCATGCCGGCAATCTGCGGCACCAGCACCTTGCCGAAGGTATCGACCAGGCCCACGAGCAGGGCGGCCACGAGCGCGCCACGCACTGAGCCGATGCCACCGATGACCACCACCACAAAACACATGATCAGCACCGAACTGCCCATGCCGGGGTAAACGCTCGCGATGGGCGAGGCGATCATGCCGGCGATGGCGGCCAGCGCCACGCCCAGCGCGAACACCACGCCGTGGATCAGGCGGATGTTGATGCCCAGCGATTCGGTCATCTCGCGGTTGAACGCACCGGCGCGGATCTTCATGCCCAGGCGGGTCTTGGAAATGAGCAGGTACAGACCGAGCGCCAGCGCGATGCACACGCCCGACATCACCAGCCGGTAGACCGGGTAGGAGAGGTTCTCGGTCAGCGGGATCGACCAGTTCAGCACCTCGGGCACCTGCACCGCGTGCACGTCGTCGCCCCAGAGGATGGAGCGCACCTCTTCAAAGATGTAGATCAGACCGAAGGTCAGCAGCACCTGGTCGAGGTGGTCGCGGTGGTAGAAGTGCCGGAACAGGGTCCACTCCAGCACCCAGCCCAGCGCCACGGCGATCACCGTGCCCACCACGATGGCGAGCACCAGACTGTCGAACTGGCCCACCAGAAACCAGGCCAGGTAAGCGCCCAGCATGTAGAAGCTGCCGTGCGCCAGGTTGACCACACCCATGATCCCGAAGATCAGCGTGAGGCCCGCGGCCAGCATGAACAGCAACAGGCCGTACTGCAGGCTGTTGAGCAACTGGATGAGGAAGTTGGCGAAATCCATGAGTTAAGGAACAAAAGGACGAAGAAAAGCGGCGGAACATCTTTTGGACGAACTCCGCCGCTGGAGGACAACCGGGGCGCGAAAGACTCAACCCATGCGGCAACCCGTGGCGGGATCGGCCACAGCCTTCTGAGCAATGCCGATCACCTTGTTGTCCTTGTTGACCACCTGGCGCAGGTAGATGTCCTGGATCGGGTTGTGGGCCTTGCTCATGGTCCATTTCCCGCGCGGACTGTCGATGGTGGCGCCTTCCAGCGCTGCGTACAGTGCCGGTTTGTTCGACAAGTCGCCTTTGACTGCGTTGGCACCCTTGACGAGCAGCAAGCCCGCGTCGTATCCCTGAACGGCATACACATCGGGCTGCGCCTTGAACGCCTTTACATAGTCGAGGCGGAACTGCTTGTTGCGCGGGATATCCAGCGAGTCGCTGTAGTGCAGCGTGGTGAGAACGCCCTCGGCAGCTTCGCCTGCTGCATCGAGCACGCCCTCGGTCAGGAAGCCCGAGCCGTACAGTGGGATCGTCTTGTTCAGGCCGGCCGCAGCGTAGTCGCGCAGGAACTTGGCTGCACCGCCACCGGCGAAGAAGCAAGCCACGGCGTCGGGCTTGTAAGACGCAATCTCGGTCAACAGCGACTGAAACTCCACGTTGGGAAAGGGCAGGCCGAGCTTCTTGATGATGGTGCCACCGGCTTCGGTGTAGCTCTTTTCGAAACCCTCAAAGGCCTCGTCGCCTGCGGCGTAGTTCCAGGTGATCCACACCGCCTTCTTGTGGCCTCGGTCGACCATGGCCTTGCCCAAAGCCAGGGTAGGCTGGGCGTTGGTGAAGCTGGTTCGAAACACATTGGGCGCACACTGGGCCCGGGTGGCCACGTGCACGCCGGCATTGGGAATGATGTTGAGAACTCCTGTATCGCGTGCGACCTTGTGAATGCCCATCTGCACGCCCGAGTGCACCGAACCCACCAGCACGTCGACCTTGTCACGCATTACCAGGCGGGTCGCGTTCTCGATGCCCTTGGCCGGATTGGATTCGTCATCGACCTTGAAGAACTCCACCTCGCGGCCACCGAGCTTGCCGCCGTTTTGCGCCAGCGCCAGCCGGAAGCCGTTTTCGACGGCGATACCGGGCTGGGCAAAGGTACCTGTGAACGGCAGCATCAGGCCAACCCGCAGATTGCTGGTTTGCGCCTGCGCCCACCGGGGCAACAAAATTCCGCTGGAGGCCGCGCCGATCAGCGCGGCTCCTCGTGTCAAAACAAAGCGCCGTGAGTTCATCTGTGTCTCCTGTTGTGGTGGGATCGGGAAAACATCAGGCAGCGGATTTTTCCGCAACCAGCAACCGATCGATGATGCGGCGGGCTTGCACGCCACCGCCATCGATGTTCAGGCTCAGTAGCTTGCGCCCGGCGTTGCGCTCCAGGTTCTGCTGCTGCATCTCCAGCATCTGGAGGTCCTCGGAGAAAACTTTGCTCAGGCTGGTGCGGATCTGCTCGCTCAACGCCTGGTCCTGCGCATTGAAGTTCCTGGCCATGCCCCAAAAGTACCAGGTCGAGGACTCGGTTTCAGGTGTGATGAAGTCGATGACTGTGCTGGAGGCTTTGACCTTGGGGTCTGCATTGAAGCCGCCCTTGCCCGCGTGCGCCACACCCACATCGATCAGCACATGGCTTGGCGGATAGAAGCGGCAGATTTGCCACCGGTCCACTGGAACATCGTCGGCCAGGTTGTTTCCGCGCAAGCCCGCACGCCAGAATGGCGGCGCCATGATGCCCTCCATGTAACGCTCGGTGATGGCGCAGTCTCCATCCATCCGCGTCTTGGGCGGCGACTCATCGATTTCCTTTTGACCAATTGAGTTCGGGTGCAAGTAAGTCTCGTGAGTCAGGTCCATGAGGTTGTCGATCATGAGCCGGTAATCGCATTTGACGTGGTACAGCCCACCGCTGTAGGCCCACTCGGGGTCATCGGCCCAGGCCAGATGGTGGATCTTGGAGGGGTCGGCCTCTTGCGCATCGCCAGGCCAGACCCAGATGAACCCGTAGCGCTCCACTACGGGATACGTCCGCACGGCGGGGAAGCCGCCCACGCGTTGGCATGGCATGGCAACCGTCTTGCCATCGCAACCCATTTCCAGACCGTGGTAGCCACAAACCAGTTTGCCGTTTTCAACCTTGCCCAGCGACAACGGAGCACCGCGGTGGGGGCAAAAGTCTTCGACAGCGGCCACCTTGTTGTCGGGGCCACGGAAAAACACGATGGACTCGCCGCAAATCTTGCGGCCAAGGGGCTTTCCATCGAGTTCGCTGGGCGTAGCGCCTACATACCACGTGTTTTTGGGAAACATGATTCGTTCTCTCCTATAAGTACTAAGGATTCGGGCAGGCTTGTGGAGTCAGCCCTTGGGTGGATCAAGCACACCTACGTTCTGATAGATGTGTTTGATCTCGGTGAAATCGATCAACGCGTCAAAGCCGTGGAGACGGCCCAAGCCACTGCGGCGATAGCCGCCGGTCTCCGCTTCAGCGCACAGCTTGTTGTGGTCGTTGATCCAAACGGTGCCGTTGCGCAGCGCTCGAGCGATACGCCAGGCGCGCGCGCCCTGCTCGGTCCAGACACTCGCGGACAACCCGAACTCGGTGTGATTGGCCCGCGCCACCGCTTCGGTTTCGGTTTCAAACTTTTCCAGCACGACCAAGGGGCCGAAAATCTCCTCTTGGACAAAAGATGCACTGGCATCCCGGTGCGCGACCAAGGTGGGCGAGACAAACCCGCCAAGCCGCAGGTTTCCGCCGATACGCTGACCGCGCAGGATCACTTCGTCTGCGTCGTCCATCGCCTGCTCGATGCGACGTTGCACCAACTCAGTGGTAGAGAGATCGATCAAGGGACCCATCTGGGCGCCCGGGGTATTTCCGGGCGCCACTTTGATTGCCGCCAGTGCATTGGCCAGCGCTTTTTTCATCGCCTCATAGCGTGACGCGTGAACCAACACCCGGCGCGCCGCCGTGCATTGCTGACCAGAGATGACCGTCGCAGCGGCAGCCAGTTGAGGCGCGATGTGGTCGATATCGGCATCTTCAAAAACCAGGCAGCATGACTTGCCACCCAGTTCGAGCGACAGTTTCTTCATAGTGGGAGCAGCGGCGGCCATGATGCGCTGCCCCGTCAGGTTGGAGCCCGTGAAGCTGACCACATCCACCTCTGGCGAGGAGGTGAGCAACTGCGCCACGTCGTGGCCTTGCTCACTCACCAGGTTCACCACACCGGGCGGCAGTCCAGTCACGTCGGCCAGTTCCCTGATCACCGCAGCGGTGATGAGTGCGGACTGCGGTGCAGGCTTGATCACGCAAGTACAGCCAGCGGCCAACGCGGGGGTGATCGACCGGATAAGCAGGATCACGGGAGCGTTCCAAGGGACGATGATGCCGGCGACGCCGGCCGGCTCTTTCAGCATCGTGGAAAATACGCCGGGTTCCACCTCGAGCACGTGGCCTGGTATGTGCCGGGCCAGACCCGCGTAGTAACGGATCTCCGAGATGGCTCCCATCAGCTCACCCCGCGATTGCGCGATCACCTTGCCATTCTCTTGCGTTAGCAGTTGGGCCAGTGCTTCAGCCTTGTGCTCTAGCCGGCTTGCCCATTCGTTCATCACGTTCTGCCGCAGCCGCGGCGACTGGGCCCACGTGGGCTTTTCAAAGGCTCTGCGTGCAGCCGAAATGGCCGCCTCTGCGTCTGCCCGGGTGGCAGCGCTGAAGCAACCGATCTGGCTGCCGTTGGCCGGGTCCAGGCTGGGCACTTCGAGGCCCTGGCTGGCGGGCATCCACCGGCCATCGATCAAGAGTTCTGCTGTGGCGTGCATAGGAGTGCTCAATGTGTGACCGATCCGCCATCAACCACAATCACCTGACCGGTGACAAAGTCACTGTCGGCGCTGGCGAGGTAGATCAAGGTGCCGGTCAGGTCGTCGGGTACCTGATCACGCTTGATGCAGCGGGACGAAACGATGCCTGAAGCGATTGAGCCCTGCCAGTCGGGATTTGCGCTGACATTGGCGCTCAGGGTCAGGCCCGGCGCCAGTGTATTGACGCAGATATTGTCGTTACCCAATTCACGCGCCAGACAGCGCGCCATCGCCACCACGGCGCCCTTGGAGGTGACGTAGTGCAGGAAGAGCGGCGTGCCCTTGAAAACCGTGCCGGAGGCGATGTTGATGATCTTGCCGTAGCGCTGCTGACGCATCACGGGGCTGACCGCTCTGGCGCACTCGAAGGAGCCGCGCACGTTGACGGACATCACCTTGTCCCACTCGGTCGACTCGATCTGCTCGAACGGCTTGAGGGCAAGGTTGCCGAAAATTGCGGCGTTGTTGACCAGCACGTCAATGCGGCCGAACGCCTGAAGTGCGGACCCAACCATCTTCTCCACCGATTCGCGGGACGTCACGTCTGTGTGGACAAACACCGCCCGGCCACCCTTCTCAATGATCTGGTTGACCACCCCGGTGGCGTCCAGCACATCGGCACAGACCACGGAGGCACCTTCTTGAGCCAATGCACGAGCGTATGTCTCTCCGATACCTTGCGCCGCGCCGGTCACGATCGCAACCCGGTTGGCCAGCCGTGGGGTGTTTTCTTTGGGCAGTTGATTCATGGAGTGTCTTTATGTCTTGGTAGTTTTTGTGTGTTTTTCGATCAAGGCCCGGGCTGTTGACAAAAGATCGCGACCATCGAAGCCGCGGCTCTCCATGTCCTTGACCCATTCGACCTCTACCTGGCTTGCTGCGCGCCTGAACTCTTGGGCTTCGACCTGCCCGAAGTTATGGGTCACGTTGCCGCGTGCCTCCACCAACTTGCGGGCAGGGTCGTCGCCACATTGGTGGGCGCGCCCCAAGGACGCAGAAGCGGTTATGCCCGAGTTGGGGTCCAGCACCTTCCGGACATCTGGCGGCAGGGACTCGTACTTCCGTTTGTTTGTTGCCGTCACGAATGTCGTGGTGTAGAGCGCGCCACTGGCTGGATCGAACTGACTGTGAAACTTCGTTAATTCGTGCACCTTTACGGAGGGAACGACATCCCAAGGGATCACGCAACCGTCGAGAGGCCCCTTTTGCAGTGCGTCGGGAATCTTGGGCAGCGGCATGCCCAAAGCATTGGCGCCGAGGTATCCCAGCATCTTCGTAGTTTGTCTGGTTGGACCGCGCATTTTCAGGCCGCGCAAGTCGTACGGAGCCTCAAAGAGGCGGTCGCGGGTGTGGAGCATCCCCGGCCTATGAACCTGCACTGCAATGGGATGCACTTCCTTGTGTTCGTTGGACGCTTTTGTCTTGATGAACTCCCAGAAAGCCTTGGAAGTAGCCTCGGCGTTGGTCGTCATGAACGGCAGGACAAACACCTCGCTGCAAGGAAAGCCTCCAGGTGAATAGCCGGTCAGTGTCCAAACGATGTCAGCCACGCCATCCCGTGCCTGGTCGTATGGCTGCACATGCGCGCCATCAAGCTGCATCGCGGGGTACGCCTCAAACCGGATGCGCCCATCTGATTCCCGTTGCACCTTTTCCATCCATACCTTGTTCATGCTGACCCATACGTTGGACATGGGAGACATGAAAGTGTGAAATCGCAAAGTGATCGACTGCTGAGCAAAGCCTGTCAGCGAGGGAGCGCCCAAGGCCATCCCTACTGCCAACTGAACGATGGTTCTGCGGTTGATCATTTGGTGAATTGAGGAGAAGGCGTGAGTACCTAGGAAGTGAGACTTGATCCAGTTCGCAATCCGGATTGTCCGTCTGGTGATTATGTTGTTCATTCTACGGTTATGTTCACTCCACGAAATCAGGGTAAACACTGGGGGCGTCGTGAGCGGTTACCTAAATGACCTTCGATGTTGTTAGGCTGGGTCGGCACGAAACATCCGGCGCTATCGCCAAATCCACAAGATCACGACGAGAACCGCAAGGACCGAGTCCTCATGTTCGCCACAGCCAAGCACCAGCGTGCAGGCCGTGGGATGTGTGGAGTCCTCGGACCTGCTCGTGCTAGATGACCAGTCTCTGGCCCGGCGCATCGCCGACATCAGCGACGAACTCCTCTATGCCATCGTTCACCAGCGCTACAACCTGCGCCGCGCCATCGTCATCACCTCAAATCTTTTGGTGCAGGACCTGAGCAAGTACCTGGCCGACGTCACCATGGCCACCACCATCCTTGATCGACTGATACACCGCTGCTCGACGCTGGGGTTCGAAGGCAAGAGCTACCGTCTGAAGCAGTCCGCCTCACGAATCGCGATCGCACCCGAACAGTCGGAATTCGAACGACTTTGTTAGCGCAGTTTGGGTTGACCATAGGAGGAGACTGTCAAATTTAGGAAGTCACTCGCTCAGCGTGGAGTTCAGCAGGTAAATCGTGCGAAGCAAGGCCTCGGGACTGGCAATTCCCTTGCCGGCGATGTCCATGGCACTTCCATGCCCGACACTGGACAGCACGACGTTGCCTCCCACGCTGAGGGCACTTGCGGCGTGGGGCGCCAGCAACTTGATTGGAATGTGACCCTGGTCGTGGAAGACGGCCACATAGAGATCGTGCTGCCTGTTTGCCAACAGCGTGTCTGCACCTGTGGGCCCACTGACATGGTGGCCTGCTGAGCGCAGCTGCGCCACCGCAGGCACCATCAAGCGAGCGTCCTCCGGTCCGAAAAGCTCACCTTCGGATGCGTGTGGATTGATACCGAACATGCCGATGCGAGGCGTTTCCACGCCCAGCCGCTGACACGCGACGATGCCTGCCTGAGTGGCGCGCACGATCAGGTCGGTGCTCAGACGATCAAGTGCTGTTTGAACGCTCTCGTGGAGCGTGACGTGCACGATGCGTAAGCCCGCCCCCACCAGCATCAAGAAAACGGAGTCGGCAGATTGGCCGCACACACGCGCCACAAGAGAGGGGTACCCGCTGAACGCTATACCTGCCTGCGTGATCGCTGTCTCGTGGTGAGGACAGGCGATCACGGCGTCGAACTCGCCAGCCTGCGCAGCCTGAATGGCCGCCGTAGCGCTGGCCACCGACGAGGCGCCAGCGGCCGCGTCGATGCGACCAGGTACAGCTGCAGCCGGATCGAGGGCGCCTACCTCGTTGCAACGAACACCATCTAGCATCCCGCTAAGGTTCAATTGCTCGGCGCAGCGGCGCAGCACCGAATTCGGGCCGAACAGCGTAATACGGTCGCGCTCAGACTCTGTCAGAGTGGCAAGTGCCTTTAGCGTGATCTCCGGTCCGATGCCGTTCGGATCGCCGATCGAGATGGCCAGGCGCGCAAGGCCGCTCATGCAGCCTTTGGTTTATGTTTGGCAATGAGCGCCTTTGCGCCAGCCAAGAGCTTGGCACCGTCCTGCCCGCGCTTGTCCATCTCCTGGACCCATTCGCTGGCGATGGTGCCAGTCAGTTTGACAAACTCGCTGGTTTCCGATTCGCTGAACACGTGTACCTTGTTGCCTCGATCGGTCGCCATCTTGCGACTGATGGGGTCATGATCTTGTTGCACCTTGCCGAACCAAGCCGAGGTTTCCAGGCCCGAGTTGTCGTCGATCACCTTTTTGATATCCGGAGGCAACGATGTATATTTTCTTTTGTTCATCACCATCACAAACGCCGTGTTGTAAAGAGCTGGCTTGCCGGGCGCGAACTCGCTGTGGTGCTGAACAAGCTCATGCACCTTGACCGAAGGAATCACTTCCCAAGGCAAGGCTGCGCCGTCAATGACGCCTTTGGACAGCGCGTCTGGAATCTGTGGCAGCGGCATGCCTACCGCGGATGCTCCTGCTGCTGCGAGCAACTTAGTCGCTTGGCGGGTCGGCCCTCGCATCTTCAGGCCGCGCAGGTCGGAAGCGCTGTTGATGGCCTTGCTTTTCGAGTGCAGCACTCCTGGACCATGGGTATGAAAAGCGAGTGGTTGGACGTCCTTGAACTCATCGCTGGCGTGGGTTTCGAGGTACTCCCAGGCGGCACGCGACGCTCCGATGCCGTCCATGGTCATGAACGGCAGTTCGAACACTTCGGTCCGAGGGAATCGACCGGGGGTAAGTCCAGCCAAAGTCCATACGATATCGACAACACCATCCCGTGCCTGGTCGAAAAGTTGACTTGGTGAGCCCCCCAGCTGCATGGCAGGAAAGCCCTCGAAGCGGATACGTCCGCCCGAGTCGTTCTCCACTTTCGACATCCATGCCTTGTGTGCATTGAGATAGACATTCGAGGTCGGCGCCATGAAGGTATGGAACTTCAGGGTTACCACTTGCTGGGCGAAGACGCCAAGGGTGGGGGCTCCAAGGGAAGCGGCTGCCGCCGCCGATTTGATGAGGGTTCTGCGTTGCATCATGAGGTTGTCTCCTGGATTGAAGGGAAAGGCGGGTCCGGCCCCCTGGGCGGTGCTGGCTTCTTGTAGTACTGGTGATCAAGCAGGGCTTGCCTGCGAAACGAATTTAGTGACGAGGTAGCCGTCGAAGGTTTCGCTGCCGCCTTCGCTGCCGATGCCGCTGTCCTTCACGCCACCGAACGGCGTCTCGGCCAGCGTGATGCCGAAATGGTTCACGTTGACCATGCCCACCTCGAGGCCGTTGACCATGCGCTCCGAGGTGTTGATGGAGCCGGTGAAAACGAAACCGGTGAGGCCGAAGGGCAGGGCGTTGGCGCGCTTCAATACCTCGTCGGTGTCCTTGAAGCGCGTGATCGGCGCGACCGGACCGAAGGGTTCTTCGACCATCAGGCGCGCGTCGTCGGGAATGTCGGTGAGGATGGTGGGCGGGTAGAAGTAGCCAGGGCCAGCGAGCCGCGTGCCGCCGCTGGCCAGCTTCGCGCCACGCTCCAGCGCATCGGCCACCAAGCCTTCCATGGCATCGACCCTGCGCAGGTGCGCCAGGGGGCCCATCTGCGTGTCCTTGTCCATGCCGTCGCCCACCTTCAAGCCACCGTAGGCTTTCGTGAAGGTGTCGAGAAAGCGGTCGTACACCTTCTCCTGCACGAAGAAGCGGCTGGGTGCAATGCACAGCTGCCCCGCGTTGCGCGCCTTGAAACGCGCCAGCAGATGGGCCGCGTCGTCCACGTCGGCGTCGTCGAACACCACCACCGGCGAGTGCCCGCCCAGCTCCATGCTGATGCGCTTCATGTGCAGGCCGGCGAGCGACGCCAGCTGCTTGCCCACCGGCACCGAGCCGGTGAACGATACCTTGCGCGAGATCGGCGAGCGGATCAGGTGGTCCGACACCTCGGCCGGCACACCCCACACCACGTTGAGCACGCCCGGGGGCAGACCCGCGTCGTGGAACATGCGCGCGAGCGCGATCACCGCGCCCGGCGAATCCTCTGGCCCCTTCAGCACAAGCGTGCAACCCGCGCCGATCGCCGCCACCATCTTGCGGATGGCCTGGTTAAACGGAAAGTTCCAGGGCGTGAAGGCCACGCACACGCCCACGGGCTCGCGCAGCACCAGCTGGCGCACGTGGGGCAGGCGTGCGGGGATCACGCGGCCATAGATGCGGCGGCATTCTTCGGCGTGCCACTCTGCGTGTTCGGCACAGGTGGTCACCTCCAGCAGCGCCTCGCTCAGCGGCTTGCCCTGGTCGAGAGTGATCTGGCGGGCGACCTGCGGTGCGCGTTCGCGCGTGAGCTCGGCCACGCGGCGCAGCACCTTCGAGCGCTCGAGCGGCGAACTCTTGCGCCAGCTCTCGAAGGCGCGTTGCGCCGCGTTCAGTGCGCGGTCAAGGTCGTCGCGGCGCGCGTGCGGCAACGAGCCGATCACCTCGCCGTTGGCGGGGTTGATGATGTCCTGGTGTTGGCGGTCGCCGCCTTCGATGAATTCGCCATCGATGTAGAGGAAAGGCTTGCCGTATGCGGTGTCGGTCATGGTGAGTCAACCGATCAGATGAATACCGAGCCACCGTCGACGGCGATGGTCTGGCCGGTGATGAAGCCCGCGCCGTCGCTGGCTAGGAAGAGCAGGGCGCCCACCAGGTCTTCAGGCACCTGGTCGCGCTGCAGCGAGCGGCTGGTCTTGCGCACCACGTCGCCCATCTTGCTGTGCAGGTCGTTGTCGAGCACACCGTCGCTCAGCGTGAAGCCCGGGGCAATGGCGTTGACGGTGATGTCGTCCTTGCCGAGTTCGCGGGCTAGCGAGCGCGTGAACGCGATCACCGCGCCCTTGCTGGCCACGTAGTGCAGCATGTTGGGCGTGCCCTTGATCGGCGTGGTGGACGCGATGTTCACGATGCGGCCGAACCCGTTCTTGCGCATTTCGGGCACGACCGCTTTGGCGCACACGAAAGGCCCCAGGGTGTTGACCTCCATCACCCGCATCCACTCGGCGTCGCTGATCTGGTCGAACGGTTTGAGCGTGAGCGTGGTGAACAGGCCGGCGTTGTTCACCAGCACGTCGAGCCGGCCGAACGCCTTCACGGCCTGTTCGACCATGCCCGCCACGTCGGCGGGCTTGACCACATCGGTCTGCGTGCCGATGGCCTTCAGGCCCTGGGCACTGAGGCGTTCGGCCGCTTCGACGGCACCGCGCAGGTCGGCGATGACGACCTGGTGGCCCGCGCGCGCGAGGGCTTCGGAGAAGGCGAAACCGATGCCGCTGGCGCCGCCAGTGACCGCGATGACCCGGGATGCTGCTGTCATGTGTTGTCTCTTTCTGTGGGAAGGTGTGGATGTCGAATGGGACTGAGGGAGCTCAGGTCGGTGCTAGCACCGGCGCGAGGGCCGTGCGCGCGCGCATGTAGGCGGCAGGGTCGTTGAGGGATTCGACGGCGCTGAGTTGATCGCCGCGGTAGCGCAGCACCGAAAAGCGGCCGCTGGCCGGATCGCCCTCGATGTCGCTGCGGTCGCCCGGCGCGGCCAGGCCGGCCATCTGCAGCCGGCAAGGGCCTTGCTCGCTCCAGAACCAGGGCACCTTGGCGTACGGCAGGGGTTGACCGCACAGGCGCGCGGCGATGCAGCGCGCCTGGTCAACGGCGTTCTGTACCGACTCGATGCGCACGCGGGAGCCGCCATCGGCCGCGAACGGAAAGTTCGCGCAGTCGCCGAGCGCGGAGATGGCGGCGTCGCTGGTGAGCAGCAGCTCGTCGACCTCGATGCCATTGCCCACCGCCAGCCCGGCGTCGCGCGCCAGCTGGTCGTTGGGCGTGACGCCTACCGCGATCACGATGAGGTCGGCGACGATGCGGCCACCGCCGTGCAGGCGCAGGCCGGTGGCGCGGCCGTCCTCGCCTTCGATGGCGTCGAGCTGCGTGTTCAGGTGGAATTGCGTGCCCTGGGCTTCGTGGAAGGCTTGCAGGTGTCGCGCCATGGGCTCGGAGAGGGCGCGCAGCAGGGGCCGTGCCGTGGCCTCGATCACGTGCATCGGCAGGCCCTGGCCGCGCGCCACGGCCGCGAGTTCCAAGCCAATGAAGCCGGCGCCGACCACGGCCACCGAGCGCGCGCGGGCCAGTTGCTCTCGGATGCGCCGCGCGTCCTCCAGACCGCGCAGCACGTGCACGCCGGACAACCCCGCTCCGGGCACGCACAGGGTGCGCGCGGTCGCGCCGGTGGCCAGCACCAGGTGGTCGTAGGGCAGGGTCTGGCCGCTGGAGAGGTGCACGCCACGCGCCGCGCGGTCGATGCGCGCCACGCGCGTGCCGCCGAGCACGCGGGCATCGATGCGCTGGTAGAACGGGGGCGGGCGCAGCAGCAGGCCGGTGTCGTCCACCTTGCCTTGAAGGAAGGCCTTGGACAGCGGGGGGCGCTGGTAAGGCAGGCCGGGCTCGTCGCCGACCAGGGTGATGGGATCGGCATAACCCGAATCGCGCAGCGAGGCCGCGAGCTGGAAGCCGCCCTGCCCGGTGCCGACGATGACGGTGCCGTGGGCCATCAGACCTGCCGCTCCGGGATGTGCACGATCAGCTGGTCCACGCCGGGCGCCAGCGCGAGCTGGCAGCCCAACCGGCTGTGTTCGCGGCGCTCGCCCGCGGCGCTGGCCAGCATTTCGTCCTCGACGTCGCTGATGGGCGGCAGGAAGCCGATCGAGGCCGGGTCCACGTACACGTGGCAGGTGGCGCACATGGCGGAGCCGCCGCACTCGGCGACGATGCCGGGAATGCCGTGGCCGACAGCGGTCATCATGACGGTAGCGCCGGGACTGGCGGGCACGGCTTCTCGGGAGCCGTCGGGTTGTACGTAGACGATCTGGGGCATCGTGGGTTTCTCTCTTCTAGTTCGAATGGGGCGGGATGTCAGTGCACGGCGGCCAGCAGCGGCTCGACCGTCACGGGCATGCTCTTGAGCCCGCGCACCGTGTTGTTGAAGTGCTGGACCGGTTCGCCGTCGAGGCGGATCGAGGCCACGCGGCGGGCCAGTGCGGTGAGCACGATCTCGCCTTCGAGGCGCGCCATCATCTGGCCGGCGCAGCCATGAATGCCCGTGCCGAAGGCCATGTGGCCGGTGGCGCGGCGGGTGATGTCGAAGCGGTCGGCTTCGGGCCAGCGGCGCGGGTCGCGGTTGGCCGAGGCGATGAACACCACGATCTTCTGGCCCTGCTTCACGGTGATGCCGCCGAGTTCCACGTCCTGGGTGCTGGTGCGGTAGAAAGAGTGGAAGGTGCTGTCGTAGCGCAGTACCTCTTCGAGTGCCTGGCGCGCCAGCGAGGGGTCGTCGCGCAGCAGGGCCCATTGACCGGGGTTGCGCGCGAAGCTGGTGAAGGCGTTGCACAGGGTGAACACGGTGGTGTCCAGCCCGGCGGAGAGCAGGGTGCGAACCAGCATGCCGGCCTCGTCGTGGCCTATCTCGCCCGCGTCGGCGGCGGCGAACAGCTGGGCGCCCAGGCCGTCGGGCGTGAGCGCGTCGCGCTGGCAGACCTTGGCGATCCAGTTCACCGCTTCGCCCGAGCTGTTCATTCGGTCTTGGAAACGCTCGTTGATCGGGCCGAAGCCATTGAACACCATGTCACCGTAGGGCAGCAGGTGCTCGCGCCCCTCGGCGGGCAGGCCCACCGCGTCGCCGAAGGCCTTAATGGGAAAGGCCTCGCACAGTTCTTTGGCGGCGTCGAACGAGCCGCGTTCCACGAGCTCGTCGACCATGCGCGCGGCCACGTCCTCGAAAGTGGCGCGCAGGCGTCCGATCGATGCGGGCGAGAGCACGCGCGCCACCACCTTGCGGGTGCGGCTGTGGTGGGGCGGGTCTGCTTCGAGAATGATGCTGGGCTTGCGCCAGGGCGTCTCGGTGTGGAAGTTGGCAAGGCCCACGCCCGCGCTGGAACAGAAGATGTCGGGCTGAGACAGGATGCGCTGCACTTCGTCGTGGCGTGCGACCGCAAGCACGCCGTAGCGCTCCAGCCAGGCCCAGGGGCCGAGTTCGCGCAGCTGCTCGTAGTGGGGATAGGGGTTGGCCAGCACCTCGGTGGCGTACGGGTCGAAGTCGCTGGTGGGAACGTTGTCGTAGGGGTTGGGATGGGTCATGGAATGGCTCTTCTTCGGGTGTGCTTCAGTCGGTCAGCGCGGAGGTGCGGGGCTGGGCCACCACGAACGCGTCGCAGAAGAACGCATCGGGCGGCAGGCCGCGGGTTTCGACGAAATCGCTGCGCGCCGCGCTCACCATGGCAGGCGCGCCGCAGGCGTAGACCTGGTGGCCGGCAAGACTGTCGTGGTCTTGCAGCACGGCCTGGTGCACGAAGCCGGTGCGACCGCTCCAGCCGGCCTCGGGTTCGGAGAGCACGGGCACGAAGCGCAGGCCGGCCTGCTCTCCCCAGCCGCGCGCCAGCTCGAGCAGGTACAGGTCCTTCTCGGTGCGCGCGCCCCAGTAGAGTGCGATCTCGCGTGCCTGGCCCCGGCGCAGGCCGTCCTCGACCATCGACTTGATGGGTGCGAAGCCGGTGCCGCTGGCGAGCATCACGATGGGCGCGGTGCTGCCCTCGCGCAGGTGAAAGTCGCCATGCGGCAGTTCGACCCGGAGGTGGTCACCCACCTTGAGGTCGTGCGCGAGCCAATGCGAGAACGCGCCGCCTTCCAGCATGCGGATATGCAGCTCGGCGCCATCGTTCTGGTGCGGCGGGTTGGCCATGGAGAAGCTGCGGCGCTGGCCGTCGGGCAGCAGCACCTGCAGGTACTGGCCGGCCTTGAACTTCACCTTCTCGCCCGCCGGAAAACGCAGCTTGAGGCGCGCCACGTCGCTGGCCAGAAAGTCGATGCGCATGACCCTGGCGGCGAGCTGGCGGCGCGCGTTCGGATCGGTTTTCTCGATCTGGCGCGGTTCGATCTCGATGTCGGTGAGCGGGCGCGCCTGGCAGAACAGCACCTGTCCGTGCGCGATCTCGTCCGCCGTGAGCGTATGCTCACCCGCCGCGCCGGGGTTCACCCGGCCCGAGACGACGCGGCCCTTGCAGCTCGCGCACACGCCCGAGTTGCACGAGAACGGCATCTCGTAGCCGGCCTGTCGCACTGCGTCGAGCACTGTCTGACCAGCGGCGCAGGGGATGGCGGTGGCCATCCCGGCGATGCGTATGAGGTGCGGGGTGCTCACGGCTTGCTCACAGGGGAATGGCCAGCAGCGTGTCGATGTTGTGGCTGTCGCAGACCACCACACGGCTGGCCAGGCGCAGGGTATCGCCTCCATCGATCACCAGCTCGTCGAGGTAGCGCCCGGTGGCGAAGAGGCTGGTCTCGCCGCCACGCATGATGCGCACCACCACAAACGGGGTTTCGCTGCGGCGCCCGCGCGGCGTGTCCTCCAGCAGGGAGGGCAGGCCCACCAGGTGGCGGTAACGTTGTTTCTCGTAGACGTTGGCGGTGCGCAGTGAGAGCACGCGGTCGTTGAGCATGGCGCGCGAGTCGGCGTAGATCAGGCTGGCTTCCATGCCTTGCGCATGGTTGTCGGCGGTGGTCACGCGGTAGAGGCAGTGTTCGGTGAAGAACTGCGTCCAGGCTTCGAGCTCGTCGTTGTCGATGCAGCGCGCGCAATGCGCGTTGAGCGCCAACGCGCTCGCGGTGTCGATCACCGCGTTCATGCATCCGCTCCCATGTGCAGGCGGTAGGCTTTCCAGAAGCCGCGCACGGACGCTTCCGTGGTGCGGCTGCTCTGCGAGCGCACGCTGTCGCCGCCCATCTCGACGATGGCTTCCTGCGCGCCAGCGGAGGCAATGCCGCGTTGCACAAAGCCGCCCACAGCGCCGTCCTCCATCGATACGAAGCCGGCCGGCCCGATCAGGTTGGACTGCTTGTGACGCATGGTGCGCAGCTCGGGTGTGTCGTCCTGGAAGCCGAGGTACACCCAATTCAGGGCGGTGGTCTCCAGGCCTTCGGGCAGCACCTGGCGTACCGCGATGGTGTTCTGTATCTGCGCCAGCACGAAGCCCGGAAATACCGAGAGGATCTGCAGCGTCACGCCATCGCCGAACTCGTCTATTCCTTTCAACAGCGTGGCGTCCTCGAGCTTGAAGTCGTCCTTCTCCGAACGCAGTTCCTCGGTCTTGTAGTCCTCGCTATTTTCGGCGATGGGGTCGATGGCGGAGAAGCTGATGTGGTTGCCGCCACATTCGCTCACCACCACGCCGCCCTTCTGCGAAAGGCGGTTGAGCCGGAACGTGGTGAAGAACACGTGCAGCAGGCTCGCGTGGTACGTGTCGCGCACGTTCTCCACGTAGAGCTTCCAGTTGTTGGGCAGCGTCTGCTTGAAGCGGCCGAGGATCTGCACCGGCTTGTGCAGCACGCGCGAGATGCCGCGTGCGATTTCCGGGCCGAGGTAGTCCTCCAGGTCGGGCACGTCGTCGCTCAGGCTGCCAAATACCAGGCCACAAAACACACTCGTTCTCAATTTGCGCGGACCATGACTCTTCATGCAGAAAGCAGGGTCCATGCCGCCTTCTCCGTTTACGCCGTTCTGGAACGCGATGCCCTTGAGGTTGCCCTGGCGGTCATAACGCCATGCGTGGTACACGCACTGGAAGTCACGCGCGGTGCCGCCGTCGTCCAGGACGATCAGTGCGCCGCGGTGCGAGCAGCGGTTCTCGAACGCGTACACCTCGCCGTCGCTGTCGCGCGCCACCACCACCGGCATGCGGCCGAGGAACGTCGTGCGGTAGCCGCCGGGTTGTGGCAACTCGGCTTCGAGACACAGGTAGTTCCAGGTCGCGCCTTCGAAGATGCGCTGTTGCTCGGCGTCGAGCACGGCCGGTTCCTGGTACAGGTGGTATGGCACGCGGGTGAGGTTCCCAGGTGGCCAGAAGGTGAGGGGTGCGCTATTCGCAGGGGCGGTGACGCTCATGATGCAGTGGGGTTCTTGCCTTGGAAGAATTCGGATAACGAACTTTTGACCGTTTGGTGAACCGCGACTGTATTTTTTGAGTTGATGAAGGACAACAAAATCCGGCAAAATGTTCGAATACCGAACTTATTCAACTTCGAGTGGGGCCGCAAATGGACGATGAAGCGCGTGCAGTTGACAAGGAATACGTCATGGGTCTGGAGAAGGGCCTACTCCTGATCGAGGCCTTCGGCGTCAGCAATTCGCCTCTGACGCTGACTGAAGCGGCCGATATCACAGGCCACAGCAAGGCCTCGACTCGCCGCGCCCTGCTTACCCTCGTCAAGCTAGGCTACGCGCGAGCATCGGGGCGGCATTTTTTTCTCGAGCCGCGCACCTTGCGGCTGGTGCACGCCTACGTGAACTCTACGCCCCTGACCAAGGTGGCGCAGCCCATCCTGGAGATCACGAGTGAGCGCACGCGCGAGTCCGCGTCGCTGGCGGTGCTGGACTCGCAGTTTGTCGTTTTCGTTGCACGCTCAACTCAGCGGCGCAGCTTGTCTTTCGGTCTCGGTATCGGCGCGCGATTGCCCGCCTATTGTTCTGCAACCGGGCGAGTGCTTCTCGCGGGTATGTCAGACGAGGAGGTTGAATTCCGCCTTCAGCGAATGAGTCGCCAGGCGATTACGCCGAAAACAAAGACTGACGTGGCGGCACTGATGAAGGAGGTGCAGGCTGCGCGCGAGTGCGGTTATTCGATGAGTGACGAAGAGCTGGAAATTGGCTTGCGTTCCATTGCCGTGCCGGTGCGCAATGGAAAGGGTGAGTTGCTGGGGGCTATGAGTCTTTCCGTGGCCACTTCGCGCATGTCACGCGACGATGTCGTGAACAAGTTGATGCCAGAACTTGAAGTGGCACGAAGGACGTTTGCACTGCAGTTGTAGAGCCGCCTGTTGGCTTCCGTTGAAAACTGACGCCCTGTAGAGCGGCAGAGATCAGTCGAACTCAACACGACGTATCCAGATCGTCCAAATGGAATGATCAACTTGCGCAGAAAGGGGCTCTGACCGACCTTGCGGCACGTGAATGG
This sequence comes from Hydrogenophaga sp. FW305-3-2-15-A-LB1, assembly GCF_058787875.1. Lineage (NCBI taxonomy): Bacteria > Pseudomonadati > Pseudomonadota > Betaproteobacteria > Burkholderiales > Comamonadaceae > Hydrogenophaga > Hydrogenophaga sp. FW305-3-2-15-A-LB1. The sequence continues at coordinate 147,247 of NZ_JBYTAE010000001.1, forward strand.
TGAAGTCTTCAAGGTGGCGGCGCCGGCGCGGATCCGCGACCGAGGTGCGTGCGCACGCGCTCGATCGTGGGCCGCTCGCGTTGGGCGAGCACGCCGTCGGCCACGGCCCAAACGTCATCGACTTGGACGCCCCGGGAGGCTCTCGTACTTTTCGTTGGCATCGCCCTGCTCCGTGCTGTAAATTACTCACGATAAGATATATTTATCGACACCTATCTCCCTGACAGCTCCGAAGGAGCGGGCGCAGTTTTGTCGCTTCACAACACTCACCGGGCGCCTGCTCACGCTACAGAAAAAGTTTGCGCCCCGGTCTCAGAAACTGATCGATGCTACTTCGCACGCAATTTCTCTGCGGGACTTTTGCGGGACTGGGCTCTGAAATACATGTCTAAACAGGGTAGTTTTGGTACAATGAGCGGTCACAGAATCTATATAAATCAACAACTTACAGATGATCTGGTAGCTACGAACCAAGGGGTCGTGGGTTCAATTCCTGCCAGCCGCACCATATGGAAGCCCGCAGCCAAAAGCTGCGGGCTTTTTCATTTTTTGCCTGGGAATCGCCCACCATGAGCAAGGCCTTCACCCGCGAAACCGATTCGGACGATGAAGACGATCTGCCGGCCGCGGCGCCCGTGCCCGGTGGCAAGAACTACATCACCCGCGCCGGCTACGACCGGTTGCGCGCCGAACTGTTCTCGCTGATCGACGACGAACGTCCCAAGATCGTGGACATCGTTCACTGGGCGGCCAGCAATGGCGACCGCTCGGAGAACGGTGACTACCTCTACGGCAAGAAGCGCCTGCGCGAGATTGACCGGCGCATCCGCTTCCTGACCCGCCGGCTCGAGATCGCCGAAGTCGTCGACGCTTCGCTGCACTTTGGTGGCGATCAGGTGTTCTTCGGTGCCACCGTGACCTACGCCGACGACAACGGGCAGGAGACCACCGTGACGATCCGGGGCGTGGACGAAGCCGACAGCGCTCAGGCCCAGGTCAGCTGGATCTCTCCCGTGGCGCGTTCCCTGCTCAAGGCGCGGGTGGGCGATGTGGTGAAGCTCGTGGTGCCTGGCGGCGTGCAGGAGCTCGAAGTGCTGAGCGTGCGGTATCCGGCGCCAGGCGAGGGCGCCTGAAGTCAGGGCTTGTAGCGCTGCGCCTTGATGACCGAGGTGGTGCGTTTGAGGCTGCGCAACACATCGGCCAGGTGCTGGCGGTCGCGCACTGCCACCGAGAAACGGATGTCCGTCGCGGTCTGGGCGGGTTCATCGCCCATGTCCACATGGGTGATGTCGGCTTCGGCCGCTGCGATGCTGGACGCCACGCGCGCGAGCACCCCCTTGCCATTCGTGACGGTCACGATCACCGTGGTGTCGAACGAGCGCACGGGTTCGTCGGCCCACTCGACTTCCAGGAAGCGTTCGCCATCGCGCAAGAGCAGGCGTTTGCCGGTGGGACAGTCGTCCGCGTGCACCACGAGGCCCTCGCCACGACCGAGGTAACCGACGATGCGGTCGCCCGGGATCGGCTTGCAGCAGGGCGCGTACTGCACCGACAGGCCCTCGCTGCCGTCGAGCGTGACCACACCTTGCGAGACCGATTCGTCCCGGCCGCTGGCGTAGCGCTCGGTGCTGATCAGCAGGGCGTCGGGCTTGAGGCCGGTTTCGGCCAGCAGCACGGCCAGCTTCTTGCCCACCATGCTGGCGATGCGCTTGCCCATGCCGATGTCCGACAGCAGCTCCGCACGCGACTTGTTCCCGGTGAAGCGCAGCAGTTTTTCCCAGGTCGCGTGGTGTGGGCCCACTTCGGACGGCAGGGTCGCGATGCCTTCGGAGCGCAGGGCCTGGCCGAGCATGCGTTCGCCCAGCTCGTGTGACTTCTCCTGTGCCACCGTCTTGAGGTGGTGCCGGATCTTCGAGCGCGCCCGGCCGGTCTTGACGAAGGACAGCCAGGTCGGGTTGGGCTCGGCCTTCTCGGCCGTGACGATCTCGACGACGTCGCCATTCGCCAACTCGGTGCGCAGCGGTCGCTGCTCGCCGTTGATGCGCGCCGACACCGTGTGGTTGCCCACGTCGCTGTGGATGGCGTAGGCGAAGTCCATCACGGTGGCGCCGCGCGGCAGCGCCATGATCTTGCTCTTGGGTGTGAACACATAGACCGCATCGGGGAAGAGGTCGATCTTGATGTGGTCCCAGAACTCCGCCGCATCGCGCGTTTCCTGCTGGATGTCCAGCAAGGACTGCAGCCATTGCGTGCCCAGCCGTTGCGAAGTGTCGCTGTTGGGTTCGCTGGCCTTGTAGAGCCAATGCGCGGCCACCCCCGATTCGGCCACCACGTCCATGGCGTGCGTGCGCAGCTGGAACTCGATGTTGGTGCCGAAGGGGCCGATCAGCGTGGTGTGCAGCGACTGGTAGCCGTTGACCTTGGGAATGGCCACGTAGTCGCGGAACTTGCCCGGCAGCGGCTTGTAGAGCTGGTGCAGCACGCCCAGCCCGGTGTAACAGTCGGTCAGCTCGGGGACGATGATGCGAAAGCCGTAGATGTCGGTGACCTGCGAGAACGACAGGTGCTTGTTGTCCATCTTGCGGTAGACCGAATACAGCGTCTTCTCCCGACCCATGATGCGCACGCTCATGCCGTGCCGCACGAAGTCTGCTTCCACCTCGCGCTGGACGCGGGCGATCAGGTCGCGGCGGCGGTTGCGCGATTTATTGAGGGCCTTGGAGAGCACCTCGTAGCGCCAGGGATGCAGGAAACGGAACGCCAGGTCCTGCAGTTCGCGATAGGTGAAGTTCAGGCCCAGCCGGTGCGCGATGGGTGCGTAGATTTCCAGGGTTTCGCTGCTGATGCGCTGCCACTTCGAGCGCGGCATGTCGCCCATGGTGCGCATGTTGTGGGTGCGGTCGGCAAGCTTGATCAGGATGACCCGCACGTCCTTGGCCATGGCCAGCAGCATTTTGCGGAACGACTCCGCCTGGTTCTGCTCACGCGTGTCGAATTCCAGCTTCTCCAGCTTGGTGAGGCCGTCCACCAGCTCGGCCACGGGCGCGCCGAAGCGCTCCACCAGTTCTTCCTTGGTCACGCCGCAGTCTTCAATGGCGTCGTGCATCAGCGCCGCCATCAGCGCCTGGGCGTCCAGCTTCCATTCGGCGCACTGGGCGGCCACCGCGATCGGGTGGGTGATGTACGGGTCACCGTTCTTGCGCAACTGGCCCAGGTGGGCCTCGTCGGCGAACCGGTAGGCCTGGCGGATGCTTTCAATGTCGGTCGGACCGAGGTAATCCAACTTGCCCAGCAGCGCGGCAAAGCTCGCCGCAGCGGCGCTCGCGGCCGGATGCGCCTGCTCGGCTGGGGACTGAAGGGTGCCGTTGTCGGCCTCGGTGATCATCTGCATACTTTAGCGCGAGACGATGGATCCCGCTGAGTCCATGCACAGAGTCTGTGCAAGGCGCATGAATACGTCCGGAGCAGGGGCGAAAAAAAACACCGCAGCGCGGTGTTTTCTTTCGAAGGACCTGAAAGGCCTCAGAGGGGCACTTTCTTGAGCATTTCCAGGCCGACCTTGCCGTCGGCGATCTCGCGCAGGGCGGTCACGCCGGGCTTGTTCTTGCTCTCGATCTTGGGCGCATGGCCCTGGCTCAGCATGCGGGCGCGGTAGGTCGCGGCTAGCACGAGCTGAAAGCGGTTGGGGATCTTTTCCAGACAGTCTTCGACGGTGATGCGTGCCATGGGCGGGCTCCGGGAAATGGGCGGTGAATCAGAGGATGTTGAGCGCTTGGAAGGTATCGCCGCGGGCGATACGCTGAGCGGAAAACTTGAGCCGCTGGGCATGGACGATGGCCTTGAGGTCAAACAAGGCCCGCTCGAACAACTCGTTGATTATAACGAAGTCGAATTCCCTGGCATGGGCCATCTCGGTGGCGGCGTTCTGCAGGCGCAATTCGATCACCTCGGCGGTATCTTCCGCCCGGCGCTCCAGCCGCGAGCGCAATTCCTCCCAGCTTGGCGGCAGGATGAAGATCAGCACGGCGTTGGGAAAGATGCGCTTGACCTGAATAGCCCCCTGGAAATCGATCTCCAGCACCACGTCGGCGCCCTGGTTGATGCGCTGCTCGATGGCCATTTTCGAGGTGCCGTAGCGATTCCCATGCACCATGGCCCACTCCAGGAAGGCCCCCTGGATGACCATCTGGTCGAAGGTTTCTTTGCTTACAAAGTAGTACTCCCGGCCATGCAGCTCCTGGCCCCTGGGCGGGCGCGTGGTGTGCGAGACCGAGGGCACGACGCGCGAATCGAGCTCCATCAAGGCCTTGACCAGGCTGGACTTGCCGGCCCCGCTGGGGGCCGCGACGACAAACAGGTTTCCAGGGTATTCCATTACGAGACAAGAAGTTGGGTTTCGCCGCCGGGCCGCCCCAAGGCGAAACGCGCCCCCTTGGGGGGCAGCGACCCGCGCAGCGGTGGAGCGTGGGGGCCGTATGTCATTCGATGTTCTGGACCTGCTCGCGCATCTGTTCGATGAGCACCTTCATGTCCACCGAGATGCGGGTGAGTTCGAGGTTGGACGACTTCGAACCCAGGGTGTTGGCCTCGCGGTGCAGTTCCTGGATCAGGAAATCGAGCCGCTTGCCGACCTCGGCGCCCTTCTTCAACAGGCGCTCGATCTCGGTCAGGTGGGAGTCGAGCCGGGTCAATTCTTCGGCCACGTCGATGCGGATGGCGAAGGCGGTGGCTTCCGTGAGGGCCCGGTCCTGCGCCATGTCGGAGGTGATGGCGCTGCCTTGCGCCGTGGCGGATGCACCCGCGCCCAGGGCCTCGTTCCAGCGGTCGATGAAGCGTTGGCGCTGCTGCGCGACCAGTTGCGGGATCAGGGGTTGCGCGTCCTTGGCAAGCTGGCGCAGCTGACCCAGGCGGTCGAGCAGCATGGTGGCCAGGCGTTTGCCTTCGCGTTCACGGGCGCTGGTAAGGCCGTCCAGCGCGGTTTGTGCGAGGGTGACCAGGGCCTCGTTCAACTCGCCGGGGTTGCCCTGTTGGCGCGAGGTGAGCTGCAGCACCTCGGCCACCGACAGGGGCGAGGCCGTGGGCAGCCAGGCGCGCACGTTGTCCTGCAGGCCCACGAGTTTCTGCAGGTCGAGCGCGCTGGGCGTGCGCGGCACAGTGTCGGAGCGGCCTTCGATCCAGGCCCGCACCTCCACCTTGCCGCGTTTGAGGCGTGCGTCCAGCAGTTCGCGCAGCGCGGGTTCGGTGGCGCGCAGGTCGTCCGGCAGCTTGAAAGTGAGGTCGAGAAAGCGGCTGTTGACGGAGCGGATTTCGACGCCCACACCGGCCTGGGACTCGCGGCTGGACTCGGCGCTGGCCGGGGCCGCAGACCCGCCCGAGTGGGCCGAGGCGTAGCCGGTCATGCTGTAAACTGCCATTGAACTTTGCCCATCAGGGTGAGTGGTCCAAAACGAGGCGTTCCGGAAACCATCCGAATTATGTCAAAGGTCAAACCCGCACCGCTGCCGCCGGACACCGTGATCGGTGGTTACCGCATTGTCCGCAAGCTGGCGGCCGGTGGTTTTGGCGTGGTGTACCTGGCCGTGGACACGGAAGGCCAGCAGGTCGCCGTCAAGGAATACCTGCCCTCGTCGCTGGCTTCGCGCGGCCCCGGCGAGCTGCTGCCCCAGGTGCAGCCGGAAAAGCTGTCGCTGTACCGGCTGGGCCTCAAGAGCTTCTTCGAAGAGGGCCGGGCCCTGGCCCAGATCTCCCACCAGTCGGTGGTGAGCGTGCTCAATTTCTTTCGCGAGAACGAGACCGTCTACATGGTCATGAACTTCCTGGAGGGCGCGTCCCTGCAGGAATTCATCATCACGGCGCGCGAGCTCAAGAAGCAGAAGGTGTTCCGCGAATCGACCATCCGCTCGCTGTACGACGAGGTGCTGCGCGGTCTGCGCATCGTGCACCAGCACAAGATGCTGCACCTGGACATCAAGCCGGCCAACATCTTCGTGACGGACGACAACCGCTCGGTGCTGATCGACTTCGGCGCCGCCCGCGAGGTGTTGAGCAAGGAAGGCAATTTCATCCGCCCGATGTACACGCCGGGCTTTGCCGCGCCCGAGATGTACCGGCGCGACTCTTCCATGGGCCCGTGGACCGACATCTACGCGATCGGCGCCTGCATCTACGCCAGCATGCAGGGCTACCCGCCCAACGACGCGCCGCAGCGGCTGGAGAAGGACCGCCTTTCGCTGGCGCTCTCGCGCCTGCGCGGCGTGTACTCCGACAACCTCATCGAGGTGGTCGAGTGGTGCATGTCGCTGGACCCCTTGTCGCGCCCGCAATCGGTGTTCGCGCTGCAAAAGGAGCTGAGCCGCGAGACCGAGCGCAGCTACACCAAACTCACCGTGGCCGAGAAGATGCGGCTGCAGTTCGACAACATCGTGTCGGACAACAAGAAGTCCCTGCGCAAGTCCACCAACGCCGCGACCAAGTTTCGATGAAGTTTTCGGTCTACCAGATCAGCCGCCAAGGGGGCCGGGAGCGCAACGAAGACCGAATGGGCTATGCCTACACCCGGGAGTCGGGTCTGTTCGTGCTGGCCGACGGCATGGGTGGCCACCCCGAAGGTGCGATGGCGGCACAGCTCGCGCTGCAGACTTTCTCGGCGTATTTCCAGAAGGCCGCCAACCCCACGGTGCGGGAAGTGCCGGAGTTCCTCTCCAGCGCCCTGATGGCGGCGCACCACCAGATCATCCGCTACGCCGCCGAAAAAGGCATGCTCGACACCCCGCGCACCACGCTGGTGGCGGCCGTGATGGAGCGCAACCACGTGCACTGGGTGCATTGCGGCGATTCGCGGCTGTACGTCGTGCGCCACGGCGAGATGCTCACGCGCACGCGCGACCACTCCTACATGGAGCAGCAGCAGCACCTGGGCCGCGCCACCGACCACATCAACCGCAACATCCTCTTCACCTGCCTGGGCTCACCCGCCAAGCCGGTGTTCGACCTCTCCGGCCCGGTCCACCTGATGCAGGGCGACCGCGTGCTGCTGTGCTCGGACGGCCTGTGGGGCACGGTCAGCGACGAGGAAATCACGTCCGAGCTGTCCAAGCGGCCGCTGGAGCAGGCCGTGCCCGAGCTGGTGGAGATGGCGCTCAAGCGCGGCGGCCCGCGCTGCGACAATGTGACCGTTCTGGCGATGGAGTGGGAGACGGCGGACGAATTCCAGTCCACCCGCGTCTCCACCGAGGACATCGACGACGGCGTGTTTGCTTCCACCATCCAGTCGGGCATTCCCGACCCTTCCATCGAAGACATGGACGACGCGGCGATCGAACGCTCGATCGCCGAGATCAATGCCGCGATCCGCCGCACGGCCGAGCGCAATTCCTGAACTCCCGAGGTTTCCCATGAGCGATATGACCCGACCCGGCCAACGGGCCGCCGATGCGTTGCGCCCGGTGCGCATCACGCGCCATTACACCATCCACGCCGAGGGCTCGGTGCTGATCGAGTTCGGCAACACCAAGGTGCTGTGCACCGCGTCGGTGGAAGAAAAAGTGCCGTCGCACAAACGCGGCAGTGGTGAGGGCTGGTTGACGGCCGAGTACGGCATGTTGCCGCGCGCCACCCACACCCGCAGCGACCGCGAGGCGGCCAAGGGCAAGCAGAGCGGGCGCACGCAGGAGATCCAGCGCCTGATCGGCCGTTCGCTGCGCGCCGTGTTCGACCTGAAGGCGCTGGGCGAGCGCACCATCTCGCTGGACTGCGACGTGATCCAGGCCGACGGCGGCACGCGCACCGCGAGCATCACGGGCGCCTACGTGGCCGCGCACGACGCGGTGGCCAAGCTGATGGCGCAAGGCAAGCTGCCCGTGTCGCCGATCCGCGACCAGGTGGCGGCGATCTCGGTCGGCATCCTGCGCGGCAAGCCGCTGCTCGACCTGGAGTACGTGGAAGACGCGGCCTGCGACACCGACATGAACGTCGTCATGACCGGCGCCGGGCACTTCGTGGAAGTGCAGGGCACGGCCGAGGGCGCGGCCTTCACGCGCGACGAGATGAACACGCTGCTGGCCCTGGCCGAAAAAGGCATCGCCGACCTGGTGGCGGCGCAGCGCGAGGCGCTGGGGCTGGCATGAAGCTGGTGCTGGCGTCCAACAACAACGGCAAGCTCGCCGAGCTGCAGGCGTTGTTCGCGCCGCTGGGCGTGGAACTGGTGCGCCAGGCCGACCTCAACATCCCGGAAGCGCCCGAGCCGCACCGCACCTTCATCGAGAATGCGCTGGCCAAGGCGCGCCATGCCGCGCGCGAGAGCGGCTTGCCCGCGCTGGCCGACGATGCGGGCCTGTGCGTCGAGGCCTTCGGTGGCCTGCCCGGCGTGGACACGGCGTACTACGCCACGCAATTCGGCTACGCCAAGGGCGACGGCAACAACGTGCGCGCGCTGCTCGAGCAAATGGCGAACGTGACCGACCGCCGCGCGGCCCTCGTCAGCACGCTGGTGGCGCTGCGCAGCGCCGCC